>NZ_FNPJ01000083.1 GCF_900107265.1 Nitrosomonas sp. Nm33
GCCTTGTACGTCTCATCCGGTACTGTCGACAGGTTCGCATGCAATACCCCAGCAAACATTACCCCACAGGCTATTGCTAGCCCCTTCAGCCATTTTCTGGCATTCATTCCTCTCTCCTTCTTATCTTATGTATGTTGTTATCCCATTCATGCTCATCTAAAAAATAACTATCCATCCCTCCCGATAGCTTGAGCATAAAACCAATACTAACTAATACTTCTTTTCTTCTTTGTTCGCAACCTCCAAGCCTACTTTCTTAACCATAACTATGTCAAGGATTTTGGGTAAGAGATTATCATCTAGATAATTAGATTATGATTTCTCAGCTATTCTTTGCTGGACCTTTACGTCGCAAGAAAAAGAAAGCTAGTCCCCCTGCTACACCAAGCAAGAGCATAATTTCTAGCATACCAAAACCACCGCCATGACCACCATGCCCTCCATCCCCACCAACATGTAAGGGAACACGTACGGCTGTACGGACAGTATCACCTTCTACTTTTTCCAGTAATACAGTGTATTGACCAAGCTCCTTCAGCTCTGTCGCAACAACAATAATTCCAGAAGGATATGTCGTAGCTGGCATATAAAAACCTTCATGTTTGCCAGCGGCGTGCTCTGCATCTTTGTGCTCTTCGTGCTTATCTACCTCATGCCCCTCATGAGAATGATGACCAGCGTGCCCTTTATGCTCACCATGATCCATTTGATGGTCTTGTTCTTTGCTGACGCTGTTATTTGCTGCTATATCGGCACGAGCTTCTCCCCCATGCCCCTCGTGCCCCTCTTTTACTAGACGCACAGCAAGCGGTATCTCACGAGCATCAGTGGGCAACTCAAGCGTCATATTTATTTTTCCAATATTTGGCACATGATCGCAATACGAATGCATCGGAGGAATATCACCCTCTGGTACTTCATAAACGCTGACAGTTACAGGAAAATCGCCCGACTTGACTTGACATCCTCCATGCCCGGCATGATGCCCTTCATGTGCAAGCATCAGCTGCGCATGAAGCGAAAATGCTGCTAATGACAATACTACTGCTGCGCATAATTGCACAACCAATCTATTACGACGTGAAGCCTTTTTCATACTTTCTCCAGGAACTTAATCTTAATTAAAATATATTTGTAATTGTATAACCTGCTCAGCAATATTGCCTAGCATATTTGCTCGTGATTGTATAACAAAAATTTAAGGAAGGTTGAATAAGTGTGCCAAGACAAATACTACAGAAAATGCACAGTACACAAAATTACTAAATATCAGATAGATAGAATTCTGGATCAGCAGAACTGAGCTCTGTTACACCATCGTATAGCCACCTATCCTCAAAACTTTTTAACAATCTATATGTGATTTAAGATATTGATTTTCAAGAATCTCTTGTATAGAAAATTTGCTCAATAAAACAGAATCTTTCATGTCGGCCTGAAAAAAGATAAGCCACCAGAAAATTTCTTAAGCACGTTTTTCGATTAAAAAATTATCACTAAAGAAAATTATTTACTATAATTAGATGCAACTAAGTTGCGTATTTTTTCTCTGTGCCAAATAATCTTTACGAAAAAGCCAAAGAGCTGATTAGTCACACTGGTGATCGCACTACTCATCACAGAATCCGAACGCTTGCCACGCTACTGGCTGAGCAGCATGCACTTACTCATCGTGAAATCGAAGAGCGATTAAACGTAAAAGGTCAGTTGGATCGCGTAACGCTTTACCGTGTTCTTGAATGGATGAGCAAGAAAAATTTAATACATAAAATAGCAGGAGATGATCGCGTATGGCGTTTCCGTGTCAACACGGAATTACATTCACATCAACACGCTCATTTCATATGTACACGGTGCACCAAAGTAACATGCCTGAACGATTTCAGAATTAAACCTGATCCTTCCTTGCCACTCGGTTATCTATTCCATGAAATTGAATTAACGGTTAAAGGACTATGCGCTGAATGCGCTTGATGGGCTAACCATTCTAAAAAACGGAATACTTTATTCCCTATAAATGCAACTAAGTTGCATTTCTAAATTCGACAACTCCTCTGACACTTAACTATAAAGCATTATTTATCAGTATGTCGCATCACAAAGTCATAAAAAATAGAACCCAGCACAACCCAAAAGAACGATTAAGGTTAACCACTATGGGTTTAATCGTTTTCGTTTTCAATACTATTAATACTATTGCTCAAGCAGAAGAAGCAAACAAAACAATTAAACTTCCCGAGATTACCATCACTTCGACGCCATTTCAAGACCGGAGTGAGCTAAATATGACTCAACCTACAACTGTTTTACATGGGGACAATCTCCGCAGAAAACGTGAGGTAAATCTTGGCGATACTTTATCTAGTGAGCTTGGCGTAGCCTCGAGCTCATTTGGGCCAGGCGCCGGCCGTCCTATCATCCGCGCTTTGGATGGGCCACGTATTCAGGTACTGGAGAACGGTATCAGCACACTTGATGTTTCATCTCTCAGCCCAGATCACGCTGTCACTATCGAGACGCTCAATACCTCACAAATTGAAATTCTGCGAGGCCCAGCAACCCTGCTTTATGGCGGAGGTGCAACAGGTGGAGTAGTGAATGCTGTAACTGGACGTATCCCCAACCAGGTGTTTAAATCATTAAAAGGTAATTTTGAAGCACGGGGAAATACTGCAACTGAAGAAAAAACTGGATCGCTCAATGTAAATGGTAGCTTTGGTCAAACCTCATGGAGTATCGGTGGTTTCAAGCGTAAAACGAGCGATTATCATATTCCTGGGCGAGCTGATGTTAATCAGAGCATAAACAACGAAAAGCATGTAGTCAAAAACAGTGCAGTTGATTCTCAAGGTTTATCTGCTGGTGGTTCCTATGTAGGTGAAAGAGGATTCTTCGGTGGTTCTATCTCATTGCTGGAGAGCAAATATGGCGTGCCAACACCCGAGAAACCCACCATTGATTTAACCCAAGCTCGCTACAATCTGGCTGGAGAGCTGGATAACCCCCTTACTGGTTTTGAAAAACTCAAGGTGCGCATGGGCTACAATGACTATAAACATAATGAGATTGAAAGCAATGGGGAAATTGCGACTCGTTTTAAAAATCGAGAACTGGAAACGCGGGCTGAGTTTTTACATTCTCCTATTGCAAATTTAAAAGGTTTGTTCGGTATACAATTTCAGGATCGAACATTTTCTGCTTTGGGGGAAGAAGCGATAGTGCCTGTGACCAAATCTCGCTCCACCGGACTTTTTCTTATCGAAGAACGCAATTGGGGCAATTTTCGATTTGAGTTTGGGGGACGATATGAATATGCCACACGCAATCCACAAAATAACATTAACCGATCTCGCGCATTCGGTCTGTTCAATGGTTCCGCTGGCACTTTCTGGAATTTTATAAAAGACTATAACTTAGGATTGACAGCAACGCATGGCCAACGCGCGCCGGCGATAGAAGAGCTCTATGTGAATGGCCCCCATCGTGCCACAGGCACATTCCAGATTGGCAATAATGCGTTACACAAAGAAGCCACCAATAATATTGACTTATCTCTTAGCAAAACTGCTGGATTTATGAAATGGAAGGTTAATGCTTTTTATAACCGGTTCAACAACTATATTTTTTTAAGAAACGTGGATACGAATGGAGATGGCATCGCTGACCGTGTTAATGAAGACGGAGAGCTAAATCCACAGGGTGAATTTCAAGCACAGAATATAGCTCAGACCAATGCCACATTTTACGGTGCTGAAGCGGAAGTTATTTTTACTTTTAAACCGGACAATTTAGATTTGCGTCTATTCACAGATTATGTACGCGGCAAATTAGACCACAACGATGGAAATGTTCCACGCACTACACCCCAACGTTTTGGATTGGAGCTAAACTACCAACTGGGCCCCTGGGCCGCGAATCTGACGACGATACACGTGCTCCGCCAGAATAAACGAGCAGAACTTGAAACCAGCACTGCCGGTTATACGCTACTCAATCTAGAAGCCAGCTACCGCATAAAAGAAACTCAATCAAACGGTATCAAACTCTTTGTTCAAGGAAAAAACTTGCTTGACGAGGAAATACGTATTCATACCTCTTTTTTGAAAAATTTTGCACCCTTACCTGGAAGGGCTTTAGTAGCAGGAATAAGAGGTGATTTTTAGAACCTGCTCAATAGGAAAAACTTTTACTAAAAGATTCGAGATATCACTTAAAACTTAATTTATAGGAATATTGCAGGATTTTTAGTCAGCGCAACTAATACAATATAAAAAAATACTATCTGAGCCATAATCCAGGCGCTAACTTTAATTGTACGGGTCTTGCCGAATCTCAGCGCTATCATGCCCAACCCAATATAAAGAAGCAATCCCGCAACTTTTGCAGTCAACCAAGAATCTACAAGCGGATTTTGTTGTATCAGA
This sequence comes from Nitrosomonas sp. Nm33, assembly GCF_900107265.1. Lineage (GTDB taxonomy): Bacteria > Pseudomonadota > Gammaproteobacteria > Burkholderiales > Nitrosomonadaceae > Nitrosomonas. Next base: position 4,425 of record NZ_FNPJ01000083.1, read on the forward strand.
ACCGCCAACGTAATTGCACTGGTTAGTAACACTGTATCAATGACATGTGGCATTATTTTTATCCAACGTTGCTGCAATTGAGCTGATGCACGTATCATCCAAATACCCCGCATCAGAAATAGCAAATAACTGAGCATGATACTGGATACATGAATCAATTTTAATAACGTATAGCTCATCACCATTTCCCAAACAAAACCCAACCATGACTACCAGCAACTGCACCCGCAACTGTGACGAGACTGATACTTAACAAGAACCAATGCAGACGCTGAATCAATACGAATGTTTGTTCTGGCTTATTGAGCGCCCTGGTCTTAAACCATTTATGGAGCACCCATGGCTCCAGCACAAACAGCATCAACGTAAAAATACCCCACACGAACACCATGGCATGCATCCACCAGAAATGGAGTTCAGCAAAACGATTCCATCCATCTAGAATATGTACCATATAGAAACCACTCAGTCCTACTAATAATGTAGTAAAACGTGCTTGAGTAGCAAAGCGACTTTCAATATGTTCGAAGAATTCGACACGTTCTTCAGCTGATTTCATTTTCGCTACAGCAGGAAGCAGAACTGTCGCCACCATAGCAACACCACCAATCCAAAGGACTACACCCAACACATGCAATACCCTAGCTAAAACAAACTCATCCATGCTGAATTATGCTTGAATTTTTACACGAATGTGGGAATAGCTTAGAATCTATTCACCAGAAACCCATTCCTTCGCTTCATCGTAATCAGAGAAAACTGTTACATCCGCATTGATAAACAAATTTGATACCCATGCACTCCATGCTTGCCATTGATTATCAGTAACTACCGCCACCCGATTGAATTCACTGCCATGCTCGCGCATGAATTTGATTTCTTCCCAGGCAACATCTACCGTGTAATCCACCATATCCCGCCAATCAAATAACAAATTTATCTTATCTTCAGGATGTGATCGATATAGTACCTGGTCTTCAAATTCTTTAAAGTCACTGAGAGTAAATTCCCCGATTACAGCTACGATGATCAGGTTATTGATTTTTTGAATAGTAATCATACGCGTGCTCCCAGATATAATGGATCCATCACAAGCAATTGATTTTCATCATATAAATATTATTGAATCTATTGACTACGAACGCTCATTGGGGCAACTCTCAGGCTCAACACCCCTCCTAACACAATCATTCCCATCCCAATCCAGGCAGAAATGGGCAGAATATCATGCCAGAAAAAAGCATCCCCCAACCCTGCAAATAATACTGTACTATACGCAAGTGCACCAACTACCATTGTTTTACCGACGCGATAAGCACGCGTGAGTGCTAGCTGTGCAAGGGTAGCTGTTATGCCAACCCCAACCAATATCCATAAATTATTGGAGGTAACGGTACTAAATGCAGTTAACGATAACCATATACCGGTTATTACCGTACAGATCAAGGTAAAATAGAAAACCACTATCCATTCAGACTCGCCCAATTTACCAAGCTGTTTCAGATTAAGATGGGCAAAGCTTGCAAAAATACCTGAGATCAAACCAATTAATCCAGTCTGCCACTGATCTTCATGTAAAGCAGGCCTTAACAACAAAATCACTCCTATAAATCCGAGTACGACTGTCATAACCAACACCCAATGGAAACGCTCTTTTAAAATAATCGTCGCCAACAGCGCTAGAAATAGCGGCCAGGTATTATTCAGGGATATGGCTGTTGCCAGTGGAAGTTGCGTAATGCAATAAAAAAACAGCAACAATCCACCGAGACCAAACAGTCCACGCCAGCAATGAATCTTCCAGTGTTCAGTAATCAATGACACATGACAAGCACGCATAGCTAGATAGGTTAAAAGTAGACCAATCAAGGAACGGTAAAACACCAGCTCGATACTAGAAAAATATACCGCACCTAACTTTACCAACATTCCCATGCAGGCAAACATAAAACCCGCTACGAGCATCCACAGCGAATGCATCAGTAATTACTTTAAAAAATGCATTTCAGAACAATAGTTAGCGTAAGTAAGAACCTATCTCCCTTTGCAGGAAATTATGAAAATGCAACATCCCAGCTTCCATCGGCATTTGATAGGGACCAAATTCATTAATGTTTTGTTGATGAAGTGCACGACGTCCTGTTGTCATCAGCCTACAAATTTCTTCGTCTTCTAAAGCAGTTTCGAAGTATGCTGCCTGTTCTGCCTCAATGAATTCACGCTCAAACAAAGCAATCTCTTCTGGATAGTAAAACTCAATTACATTCATGCAGCTTTCTACTCCAGTTGGTAATATCGTACTAATGATAAGGGTGTGGGGGTACCATTCAAGCATCACATTGGGGTAATAAAGCAACCAAATGGCACCATAAGGTGGTTTTTGATTATTATTGCACTGTAATACCTGCTTGTGCCACTTCTCATATACTGGCGTGCCTGCTCGGTCAAATGCAGGATTAACCCCTACAACTTGCACACTGTACCAATCACCAAACTTCCAATCAAGCTTGTTGGTATCAACAAAATGTCCCAAACCGGGATGAAAGGGTACGACATGATAATCTTCCAGATAAACCTCTATAAATGTCTTCCAGTTACACGAGTAATGATCTATATGGATACGATCAAGTGCATGATCCGTAAAATCAAAGTCCTTGAGAACGCTTAGATTTGTCATATCATGTGCAACATTGCGTTCACCCGTAAACAAGAGCCCATTCCAATTTTGCAAGGATATTTTACCCAAATCCAGACATGGATTATTGCTAAAATACGGCGCCCCGAGCAATTTGCCATTCATCGCGTAAGTCCAGCGATGTATAGGGCAAACTATATTTTTGGCATTCCCGCGTCCTTTCAGCAGAAGCGCCTGACGATGGCGACACACATTCGATAACAGCTCAATGCCATTCTCGTTGCGAACTAATACCTTAGCATCATCCATCCATTCTATGGCATGGTAGTCCCCAACATTGGGCACCATCAATTCATGTCCGACGTAACCAGGACCTTGATCAAATAGCCGCTGTTTTTCCAATTCAAGTACCTGTGGATTCAGATACCAGTCAACAGGAAGTTGTTGTGGTTTCTCAGTCAACAATTGTGACACTTGCGCTAGACTAGACATATGAAATTATTTATTAAAGTGATGTTCAATAGAGGTTAATCCTCAATGGACAAATCAAATATTTAGAAATTCAAAAAAAACAATAAAACAGAAAATTGTGTCTATACTTATTAATATAAGGAAGACTCTAATAAATAAGTTTCGCTCTGAGGACTGAAAAAGATTTTACATTACCAAGATTCACATCTACATTATCCTCTTATTTCATAAGATTACAATCTTAGCGTTGTGCGTAAATCGCATGAATTGATTAAACATAAATTGGAAGAGCTACCTCAATGAAATTGAATCAACAAACAAGCAACAAAGCCTGGGTATTTTTATCGAGTGCACTTATCATAGGACTTACCTCCTGCAGCGATAGCCAGGAACCTAAAATTAACAAAGCCTCTCTCAAAGGACCTACCACAGGAATACTCACCGATGCCGCTCCAGTTGCAGGTGTTGTCTATACTACATCTTCTGGCTCATCAGGAACTACAGATGCACAAGGCATGTATCGCTACAACCATGGCGACAATGTCAAATTCCAGCTTGGCGAACTGATCATCGGTGATATTAAGGCAACTGGCATCGTTACACCAATAGAGCTGGCTGCAGGCAATGAAAATAAATTACAGAACCTGCCCATCCTGCTGCAATCCCTTGATTCAGATAATAATCTTTCAAACGGAATATCGATCACAGCAGAAGCAGCTGCAGCAATCAAATCTACCCTTGATCTCGCAAGCGATCCAGTCAGTTTTGCTAATTCTGCAATACTTAAAACGGCACGCGATGCTGCAGGCATAGCCGGCGACATCAAATCAGCAGAAGCAGCCAGTGCAGATTTTCTTACCCGAGGGATCAATCTTCTTGGCAGTCACATCTGGGTAAAATACGATGACACCAATGCGAGCATTATACGAATGGCAGCAGATGGCAGTGGTGAATACTTGCAGGGCGAAGCAACAGCAGATGATTCATGCGATGAAAACCGTGTTTGCGGAGGCGGTACTATTATTAAAGCCGGAGTGGAATACGGTGTTGCGAACGCATCGCAATTTGATACCAGAGGATTTAATCTCAATAGCTCGACATCTGTTGATACTAATCTCCGAGCAGGTTTATCGCACCCGCGCCCTACTTGGCGAATCCATACAGACGGTGACGAGCTCATTATTTCTGACATTGTAGTTGCCCAAAGAGCAAGAGAGCAAAGTGGTCTTTTTGGGGAACTCTTTCACATCGCACGCCCAATTGAACTCAGTTCAGATGACGAGCCCATTCTCACTGAGATCAAAGAAAAGCGGTATGCCAAAATGGATAATAACGCCTCTGGCATTGTGGGTGCCTGGGAATTGGATAAAAATAGTGTTAAAACCAAATTATTTCTGTTCTTCCCCAATAATAAATTCATGTTGGTAGACCCTACTGGAGAAACCTTTCAATCCGAGCAAACGGCATGTGGAACCCCAGGTGTTGAATTTGCCTCATATGCATATGATGCCAGCTCTAAAACCCTGAATATGAGGAGTTTTATTTATGATACCAACGGCTGTGTCGGTCTCTCGAGCGGCTCAGACAGCCCAATTTCATTTGACATTAGCGCAAACGGTGATTCTGCAGTCTTAAGCAGACAAGGGGAAGCATCTGTTACGTTATATCGGATCTCAAAATAACCCACCAAGGCGTGATAGAACAATTTGGCGAGAGCTAAAATTTGCTCTCGCCTCCTCTTCTTAAGCTTTCCTTATCCTTGACATTGACATAGCAGCTATTGAATCTGACTTCTGATCAAACTCTTTGATATTTTCGATATTTGGTATTTGCCATATTTGATGTTAATGATCCTGAGCATATATCGAGCTCATACCCTTTCATGAATATCAAGACCAAGGGTTTTCATTAAATGGCTATAATCCGCGTCGCACTCGGCGTACCTATCGATAGTCTATTCGACTATATTGCACCCGATGCAACACCGCTAGACATTGGCTCATTTGTGCGTGTTCCCTTTGGTAAAAGATTCATGATAGGTATCATCATGGCCATATCCGATGATGCCCACGTTCTTCATGACAAACTAAAGCAAGCTGAAGATATTTTACGGAATATCCCCCCTATACCTCCAACTCTCATAGAATTATTTGAATTCTGTAGTCGCTATTACCATCATCCTATTGGCATGGTAATCATGAATGGAGTGCCCATGCGATTGCGCAGCATTAAACTTCTTCCACAACGATCCATCACACCATTCCTATTCCGTTTAACCGAAACAGGCCATGCTATAGCACTCTCTTCCATTCCCGGCCGAAATAAAACTAAACATCACTTGCTTGCTCACCTTAAAGAAGTGGGCAACATCACTAGTAAAGAAGCAAAGCAGCTCTCTCCACGTGCTCCGAAATTACTGCAGGAATTTTTAGTTCAAGGATGGGTAGAAAAGATTTTAATGGAGCCGGAATTCACATTAAATGCCCCCCCCATTCTGCAGCTCACAACCGAACAAATCACTGCAATCAATGCCATCCAGGCTGAAATAAGCCTATTCAATACCTGGCTGCTCCATGGAATCACGGGTAGTGGCAAGACCGAAGTTTATCTCCAGGTTACTTCAATGTTGTTAAAGCAAAAACGCCAAATACTTATCCTGGTACCCGAGATCAATTTAACTCCCCAGCTAGAAGCAATTTTTCGCTCACGCTTCCCCACCACACATTTAATCAGTTTACATAGCAAACTCAATCCTACTGAACGTATGAACGGCTGGTTACAGGCACAGCGGGGCGAAGCAAGCATTGTCCTTGGAACACGCCTGGCCATCTTCACGCCATTGCCCAGATTGGGTCTGATTATCGTTGATGAGGAACATGATCATTCATTTAAACAGCAAGATGGACTACGCTATTCAGCGCGAGATGTCGCCATTTTTCGTGCAAAACAGGCCAATATACCCATCTTGTTAGGCTCTGCAACACCTTCATTGGAAAGCTACTACAACGCCATAACAAACCGATACCGCTGGATACAGTTGCGCACACGTGCAGTGAAAAATGCAACACTCCCAGTTATACGCTATGTTAATACCCGCTCCGTTCAGCTCAAAGAAGGATTATCTGAACCACTGCTTGTTGCGCTAGAAAGAACCCTAACTCAAAAGCAGCAAAGCATGGTTTTTATTAATCGCCGCGGCTATGCTCCTGTATTATTATGCAAGTCTTGCACCTGGCTTGCGACCTGCTCACGCTGTTCCAGTCGTCTCGTTGTACACCTGACTCAAAAAAATCTACGCTGCCACTACTGTGGTCACACAGAACAACTTCCACTAGCCTGCCCACAATGTGGCGACCAAGATCTCATGCCATTTGGTCACGGCACACAACGCATTGAAGCTGCACTGGCAAAATTTTTCCCTCATGCCCGCATTCTTCGTGTTGATCGGGACAATACTCGTCGCAAGGAAGCCTGGCAACTCATATTAAATGCGATCCATGAACAACAAGTAGATATCCTGGTAGGCACCCAACTTCTAGCAAAAGGGCATGATTTTCCTAATTTGTCCTTGGTAGGTGTGCTCAATGCAGATACTTCACTTTATAGCATCGATTTTCGTGCAGAAGAACGATTATTCGCACAATTGATGCAAGTTGCCGGGCGAGCTGGTCGCGCTGAAACTGCAGGAGAAGTTCTCATTCAAACTGAGTTTCCTGATCATCCTTTATATAATGCATTAAAACATCACAATTATGATGCGTATGCACAAATATTGCTAAAAGAAAGGGAAATTACTCATTTTCCTCCCTATACCTATCAAGCGCTACTTAACGCGGAAGCACCACAAATCGCTACGGCGTTAAATTTCCTCACCATGGCAATTGCACTCATCGAACCAACGGAGCAAATAGAAATATTCGATCCTGTTCCCGCACAAATGGCGCGGCTAAAAGGACTAGAGCGCGCCCACCTACTGGTACAATCCTACTCCCGCAAAAAATTACAGCTATTTCTCAGCGACTGGTATATAAAACTCAGCAAAATTCCCCATCGTAAGGTACGATGGACTTTAGACGTAGACCCGCTAGAATTCTGAGTGAGACCGAGTAGGTTTGACAAACTTAAGTCATTGATACAATTCACAATTATGATTACTGGCCCGGATATTTCGCCAGCAAACAAGATGACAGGAGATAATGGCGAGGCAATTTGTGAGCAGATTTACGCATTCCGTGCTCAGCCAATATCTACGACTATTGGCACTAAGTGAAAACGGAAAGATGCCGCAAATCACTCGCGAAGTCTAACGGTATAAATTATTCTTGCGTAAATCTATCCAGAAGCACTTGTTAACAGCTTTTGCATCATATTAAAGGCCAACCTGTGAAGTATCCAGGCTAAATAATGAGAAAATACAAGCACCTTCCTGCGAGATAAAGCCTTCATTCCGTAAATGTTTCCCCTTCAGCATTGATTGGCTCTGGTTCAAACACACTAGAACTCATTTCATAAATGCCGCTGTTCACAATGACGGAAGAATGTTAACTTCCGGTGGATGAGCAGATACGAACGACTGACAGACGAACAATGGACCATTCTTTCATCGCTGATTCCGCCATCGCCAATTGTTTAGTCCCACGGTATGCTGGGAAGGATCAACGTTAAATCGTTCTGGCTCCTTTGTCCATATTTTGCAAATGTATTCGCAAGGCGTGAGGCCC
>NZ_FNPJ01000055.1 GCF_900107265.1 Nitrosomonas sp. Nm33
TCAACTGGTAAACCACAACCATCAACCGCCAAATGAATCTTTGTAGTGTTACCCGCACGGCTTTTCCCGATGGCCTGCGGCTCTTGACCTACCGCCCCCGCACTATGCTGATGCGCTTTAACGTAGCTGCCATCAATAAATTCCCACTCCCAATCTGGATCAATAATCAGTGCCTTGAAAATTCTGTTCCACTTGTTACTTAATGACCAGGCATTGAATCTCTTGTAGATGGAATTCCAGCATCCAAACACCTCAGGTAAGTCTCGCCACGGACAACCAACCCGCATTCGGTATAGCATACCTTCTACTGTCATGCGCAAATTGCGCTTGTTATAAATCGCTTCTTGAAGCAGAATTTTCTCCAGCTTCGACCAGAACTCATCGCTGAGCATCAATCGGGGCATCGCAAACTCGTTTTATTGGTGGTGTGAGAACACCTCAATATTACGAGTTTGCTTCTATTTATGAAATACTTATCTCAAAACGTCAACAGACCCTAGCAAATGGTTTTCAATAATGAATGTACTTTAACAAGTTAAGCTGAAATCGTTCCTCATTCGAGAGTTGGATCCGTAACAAAGCCAATTTTCGTTAATCCAGCTTTTGCAGCTATACTCATGATACGCGCCACGTGTTCATAATGTGTATTTTTATCAGCACGGATATGTAGTTCCGTATTGGGGGAATTTTCTGCTGATTGAGTAAAACGGGGTGTCAGTTGCTCAAGAGTGACTGTCTCACCATTCCAGAAAAAACTGCCATCAGCGCGAATGGCAAAGTCAATGTGCTCTGGTTGGGTCGCATGGGGATTGCTTGAGGCTTTCGGTAAATCAATTTTTACGGAATGAGTGAGTAGTGGTGCTGTGATGATGAAAATGATCAGCAAAACGAGCATGACATCCACGAGTGGTACTACATTAATTTCAGACAGCGTTGTCTGCCCCTGATAGCGTTCTGAGCTGCCAAAAGCCATTATTGTCTCCCCTCAAGCACTGAAGTAGTTGTTGCACTTGGCGTAAACTGAGGATTGTGATTTTGTCCAGTTGCTCCCTTGATGCTATCTCCACCTTTGCTGCCAACTGTAACAATGGTAAATAAATCATGCGCAAATGCATCCAGCCGCGCCATCCATATCCTGTTTCGTCTAATAAAAGCGTTATAGGCTAATACGGCTGGAATGGCAACAGCCAAGCCTAAAGCTGTCATAATTAACGCCTCGCCAACTGGTCCAGCTACTTTATCCAATGTTCCTTGTCCAGTGAGGCCAATTTGGATCAGTGCATGGTAAATGCCCCAAACAGTACCAAACAATCCGATATAGGGAGCGGCAGAACCAGCCGATGCGATAATGGTGAGACCATTTTCAATGCGTGTTGCCTCCTGATCGATACCATTGCGCAGTGTGCGGGTTAACAATTCACTCGCTCCTCCTGCTGCAGCAAGTTTTTCCATGCCATGCTTTTGGGAATCAGCCCTAACATCTACCGCCAATTTAGCTAGATGGGCAAACGCATTGTCTGTAGAAGAACCTTTCATTTCTATTTTTAGTTCTTGTAGAGAATCAACCTCCCAGAAATGATTCAGAAAAGCATTGGCCCGCCGAGAGACAATAAAATTACTGATACTTTTCGTGATAATCAAATACCAGCTAGCCACTGAAAGGGAGAGCAATAAAATGAGTACGCTCATCCCTATATGGTCTAACTGAGCTAGAAAATGAGAAAAACCAAGATTTTCTTCCATTACATTAATTTCCTTGGATTACAAAATTAAAAGGTTGCAATGCGATAGCTCGTACGGGCTGGCCATCACGCACCGCAGGTTTACAGCGCCAGGTCTTAACCGCAGCCAGTGCCGCATTATCAAGTCGGGAATAACCGCTACTATTGACGATACGGGTATTGCTGATACGGCCTGATTCATCAAGCTCAACTTGTAGCATGAGTTTCCCTTCTTCACCCAATCGACGTGAAAGAGCAGGATAATCCGGTGCACTTAATTCCGGGCAAGATACCGATAACTCGGATGTGAGAGTCACGGGACCACTCTGCATTTGCTCGGGACGAGCAGCCGCTACAGCCTTCGCTTCCTGCTGCTTTTGTGTCGGTGCAGGTTCCTCGTGAACAGGTTCTGGCGTACGAGGAGAAGGAGGAGCTACAAATTCCTCTTTAGGCAGAACGGGTGCATTGGAAGCCAATTGGCGGTGTTTCGGTTGTGGCTGTGTTTTTTTAACAACTTTAGGTTTTTCCGGAGGGGGCGGAATATGCTCTGCTTTTAAATTAGCTTTGGGAGTCTCTGGTGCTTCAATTTTAGGTTGTGGTGGTGCAATCAGTTCAGCAAACAGTGTAACTGTTTGGGTATTCGTGGATGGTAAGCGGTGATGCCACATACCATAAAGTAGAGCAGCATGTACCAAGAGCACAAATAGTAAACTAGTAAAAGAAGTGGATGATACGGTCGAATTGCGCTTTGTATGGATCATACAACTAACGCCCTCCAAGAAAAGAAATATATTGACTAATCAAGTTATTTCTTGTTTAAGGATGATGAACAGAGCTGGTTAATTTATTTAGGTAACTTATCGTATCCGCAGCAACTTAAAATTTTAAGATACTATTTATTTTAATAATATTAACGAAAACGATAATAGTTATCAATCATTATTAACTGTTAACTGAAAATATTTTATTGGTTAAAGAGATCGGACAACCTGGATTTCTAAGGGAAAGAGTGAAATAACCTCTTAGAATGCCTTACAATGTACTACTAAAGAAGACATTTTTATTAACTTGGCTAGTTTGGTCATTAATTATAAATAATATGACCTAAGTAATTTTTCATGACAAACTCAACTCCTCGATTTTGGCGGCGTACGTTATGTATGCTTTACGAATTTCTGTTACTACTTGCAGTCTGGTTTATTGCCGGTTTTATTTTTCATTTTGTGTTTCGTGATCCTACTGCAGCATATTTCAAACCGCTATTCCAATTTTATCTGCTGTCTGTTGCTGGGATCTACTTTATCTGGTTCTGGACGCATGGTGGCCAAACTTTGGCTATGCAAACCTGGAAAATGCGTGTAGTAGCAGTTAATGGCAATAGGCTCAGTACTCGACAGGCTATTACCCGTTACCTCTTTGCCGTGATTGGCATCACTTTTTTTGGCTTCGGAATTATATGGGCGTTATTCGATCGTGACCGCAAGTTTCTGCATGATCGACTCGCCGGAACACGTATTGTAAAAGTAGAAAACTGAAATTGAAGTTCAATTTTACTTTCCTCGTATCACATCTGATGATAAATCTGGAGTTTTCATGATGAAAATATCCCTCAATATGCAAATTCTGTTAGGTGCATTAGGTGGCATTTTGCTGGGTTTGGGGCTTGTCATGCTCGGTCTGGATTCATCCATCTCTCAGAATGGTTTGTATATTGCCAGTTTGATAAGTACTTTATTCATTGATTTATTGAAAATGATACTTGTTCCATTGGTGTTTACTTCCATTGTTGTCGGTGTTGCGAATTTACGTGCACATCACCAAATAAATCGGGTGTGGCAAATCACTCTTGTTTTTTTTGCATCCACTATGGCATTGGCAGTGATACTGGGTCTGACAGTAGCCAATCTCTTTCGACCGGGTGAAGGGCTTGAGATTGCGATGTTTAAGGATGCCATGCAAGATTTCGAAGTTAAGCAAATGTCCCTGGGCGAATTTTTTGCTCACTTTCTACACTCGCTTTTTTTGAATCCAATAGCAGCGCTTGCTCAGGGTGATATCCTTGCTATCGTAATATTTGCATTACTGCTTGGAGTTGCTATGGTGGTGGGCGGGGAGCGCTATCATAATATCCTCATTTTGATGAAAGAATTTCTGGAGCTCATCCTGATGTTGGTGAGTTGGGTTATGCGTTTTGCTCCACTCGGTATTATGGCATTGCTACTGCAATTGATCGTTACTCAGGATATTACCCTGCTTACTACACTGCTTAAATTTGTGGTAATTGTTATCGGGACAACATTATTCCATGGTTTAATCATCTTACCCCTCATACTTTATCTAACGACAGGCATGACACCTCTTAGATTCTGGAAGGGTGGGCGCGAAGCATTGATTACTGCTTTTGCAACCAGCTCCAGTGCGGCTACTATGCCCATAACGATGCGGTGTGTGGAACAGCATTTACACGTCAAATCCGATGTGGCAGGCTTTGTCGTTCCGTTGGGAACGACTATCAACATGGATGGCACAGCGTTGTATGAGGCTATAGCCGCTTTGTTCATCGCCAATCTTGTGGGAATCGAGCTTGATATCACACAACAACTTATCGTCTTTTTTACTGCCATGCTGGCTGCTATTGGCGCACCTGGCATTCCAAGCGCCGGCATGGTGACAATGATAATGGTGCTCCAATCAGTAGGTTTACCAGCTGAGGCAGTAGCTATTTTGCTCCCTATCGATCGTTTATTAGATACTTTTCGCACGATGGTCAATGTTGAGGGAGATATGATTGGGAGTTTAGTCGTACAAAAGTGGATAAGAAGCCCTTAATGTAGTGGTTTCAAAGAGTTAACTTTTAACTGTATTAACCGGGATTACAGAGTAGTGACGCGTATTACGCGCGGATCATCCGCGAATTCCAGTAACAATCGGCGTACACGAGCCTGCCATGCATCAGCAAAAGCACTTCGTATCGTATCATCAGCGCGATTTTGCAGGATAGCCGCCATACGTCCACTTTGTGCCGGATCACCTGGCACCAAGGAAACATCGAGCTCCACCGCTACACTTGCTCCGGTATCAAGACGTTTGAAGAGGATAGCTTCTCCTTCCCGTTGGTCTGCAAAGCTAAGCAATCCCATCCGCCTGAAGCGCCCTTGAATTCCATGAAAGCCATTATCGGCGGCTGCACCAGTTAATAATGTCAATACTTGCGCCATCACACCGGTGGTACCTTCGTGTTCTGGTGCAGGCATATGAACAGCAATTGAGCCTCGTTCAGCAGGCTCATCCGGATAAAGCGCACGCAGGGCGGCTCGCCCCATGAGATATGCGCCTGCGACAGTAGGACATGAATGGCCAGCGAGACGTACCGCATCGAGATAATGGTATTCTAGTAAACCATCACGCGCAGCACCCAGCATGGCTGCAAATGGATCACGGGTCTGTATGACTGGTGCCAGTTCGTAAAAATCGGGAAAGTTCATGAGATATCAACCTTGATGATTAAGTTAGAATGGATTGGAGTACGCTATTTAAGCTTGTATAGAGTATATGATAAGTTATCGCTCTTCTCTTTTTTAGCCGCATTGCAGTTATAAGCTTATTTAATTTATTTTAAACCATACCAGTAATAAAATTACTGTCTCATTACTTTTAGTACTTGCGCCCATTTATGCAATTCATTAAGCAGGGATGTTCCCAAGCATTACATAATGATCATTAGCTATAAAAATTCTTATTTTTATCGATGTGTGTGGAAACACTCTGAACTGTTGCTGCTTTTACCGGGGGCATCATTTTTCCTGATTAGGCATCACTGGCTGTTTTGTGGGGGGGCACAAGGAATCCTCCTGATTGGTGATTCCAAAGCATTGCATATAGCTGATTGTGAGAGAGCAGTTCTGCGTGACTGCCTTGCTCAACGATCCGACCTTTATCTAATACAATGAGCCGATCCATGGCAGCAATGGTAGATAAACGGTGGGCAATCGCAATAACTGTTTTACCTTCCATAAGTTGATACAGGTTCTGCTGGATGCTGGCTTCCACACCTGAATCGAGAGCAGATGTTGCTTCATCAAGGATCAGGATAGGCGCATTTTTTAATAATACCCGGGCAATTGCAATACGTTGACGTTGTCCCCCTGAAAGATTAACACCGCGTTCGCCGACGAATGCATCATAGCCTTTGCGACCTTTACTATCAACCAGGATCTGAATGAATTCATGAGCATGAGCAAGTTTTGCGGCTTCGAGCATCTGAGCTTCAGTTGCATCAGGTTTACCGAAAAGAATGTTGTCACGAATCGATCGGTGAAGCAAGGAAGTATCTTGGGTAACGATAGCGATATTGGCGCGTAAACTTTCTTGGCTAATTTGGCGGATATCCTGCCCATCGATCTGAATAATGCCTTGCTGAGCATCATAAAAACGTAACAACAAACTAATCAAGGTAGATTTGCCAGCGCCTGAACGACCGACAATGCCTACTTTCTCACCAGCGACGATGTGTAAATTAAGATCATCAAAAACCTGCTCGCTTTGCTTTTGATTTGTTCGATGATAGGTAAATCCGACATGATTGAAATTAATCGTGCCAGATTTTATTTTCAAAGGAGCAGCATTAGGAGCGTCCACTACGGTCAGTGGCTCTGATAATGTATTTATGCCATCATGGACAATTCCAATATTTTCAAATAGTGCGCTGACCTCCCACATGATCCAGTGTGACATTCCGGTTAGGCGTATCGCAAGACTCATGGCAATTGCCATGGCTCCTGTGGTGATATTTCCGTTGATCCATAAATAAATTCCCAGTGCACCAATGCTGAATACCAATAGCATATTACTGCCCCATACACATCCAAGCAGCCCAGTAACCAGCCGCATTTGGGGATGAACGGTTGACAGGAAATTTTCCATGCCAGTTTTTGCGTATTCAGATTCACGCTGAGTGTAGGAGAACAGTTTAAGTGTCAAAATATTTGTATAGCTATCTATAATACGGCCGGTCATGCTTGAACGTGCATCGGCCTGTATCTCAGAGATTTGTTTTAATCTTGGAATGAAGTAATACAGTATGGTTGAATACATGGCCAACCAGATAAAAAGCGGGATGCTTAAATGAGGATCAGCATTTGCAACGAGAAACAAAGTGGTGATGAGATATACAGTGATGAAAAGCATCACATCAAGTGTTTTCATGACAGTTTCACGTACAGCCAAGGCTGTTTGCATGACTTTGGTTGCAATGCGGCCGCTAAATTCATTCTGAAAAAAAGCATAGCTTTGATTGAGCAGATAGCGATGGGCTTGCCAGCGCACTATCATTGGAAAGTTACCCATTAACGTTTGGTACATGATCAGCGAGTGAACCAGAACCAGAATGGGCATCAGCAGCAGTATAAATAGCGATAAACCAATCAATGAGAGCATTTCTTCTTGCAAGAAACTCTGGGGATTTTTTTCAGCTAACCAATCGATAATCTTTCCTAAAATGCCATAAAGCATCGCTTCACCGATGGCAACGCAAATAGTCAGTATCGCCATCAAAAGCAGATAGGGTTCGATTCCTCGGGTATAGTGACGGCAAAACTGATACAAACCCTTAGGCGGCTCAGTCGGATGCTCAGGTGGGAAGGGATTGATTAAGCGCTCAAAGAAGCCAAGCATATAGCATTCTGTTACAAAATGAGGGAATGTATTAAAGTTGTTTTTATGCCTAGATAGCTTCTTCTTGTAAAGGTATTAGTCACGGTGATTCGCTCAAATATTCTGAAGCTGGCTACATAAGTGCCAATGTTAGATCCCAATGACGAAAGTAGAAATACGAGTAAGATCCGTGTTATTTGATTGTGCCCCCAGCCTTTTAGACTAATTGCATCATTTCTAAGACGACTAAATTCGCCGCTACGCTTCAAACAGGATCAATCTTCTGAGTGCCTGAATGTTGTCAGCCTGCTTTAGGATTAATCAGCATTCAGTAATGCTTACAGCCAAACCACCCAGTGATGTTTCTTTGTATTTATGTGACATTTCCAGGCCAGTTTGTTTCATCGCTTCAATACAGTTATCTAACGGCATAAAATGATCGCCTGTTCCCCGGCGAGCCAGTGCTGCTGCTGTATGGGCCTTAATCGCACCAAATCCATTACGTTCTATGCACGGAACTTGAACTAAACCACCCACAGGATCACAGGTCATTCCTAAATGATGCTCAAGAGCAATTTCTGCTGCATTTTCTATTTGCTTTGCTGTTCCTCCCTGGGCTGCACATAAACCAGCCGCTGCCATTGCAGCAGCTGATCCAACTTCTCCCTGACAACCAACTTCTGCGCCAGATATAGAGCTGCGGTGTTTGATGATGCCACCAATTGCTGCAGCGGTTAATAAAAAATCCCTTACGTTTTCAATACTACCGTTTTCGTGTTTTACCATGTAATAGAGTACGGCCGGAATAACGCCGGCTGCTCCATTAGTGGGAGCAGTTACTACCATGTGGCCTGCTGCATTTTCTTCATTTACGGCCATCGCGTATGCGCATAGCCAATCGTTCAGAGTTGCTTTTTCGGAGTTTTCATGAAGCTGATTAAAAAGCTTTTTAGCCCGGCGTGATACCTTGAGGCCACCAGGTAGTTGCCCTTCTGTTGCTAAACCATTTTCAATGCAACGTTGCATTGCATGCCAAATTTTATCTAGCCCTTGATCAAGTTCATTGGCAGTTAGTTTTGTCAATTCATTGGCGCGTTTCATCTCTGCTATTGAATAATTACTTTGTTGAGACATTTGCAACATGCTTCGTGCTGAATCAAACGGGAAAGGGAAAGATTTGCCTGATTCCATTTTTAGGGGGGCATTTAGTTGACTAATTTCAGCAAGCGTATTAATAAATCCCCCGCCAATGGAAAAATAGGTTTCGCTTAATAAAATTTTCTTATTTTCATCAAGCAACGTACAAACCATACCATTTGGGTGTTGAGGTAATGTTTCGTGCTTATCAAAAACAATGTCAATATCGGGGTTGAATGTGATAACTGTATCCTTGTTTACCGTAAAGGAATGGGTAGCCCATAGTTTTGCAATTAATGAATTAACATCCTGTTCAGACAATGCTACGGGAGTATAGCCGTGAAATCCCAATACAACAGCCCGGTCTGTTGCATGACCTTTGCCGGTAAAAGCAAGGGAACCCTTAAGCACGCAACGAACATGCATGGCTTTGTTGTTCGAAGATGTTGCCACAAGCTGATAAATGCGACTGCGGAAATCATTGGCAGCCATCATGGGCCCCATAGTGTGAGAGCTAGAAGGACCAATTCCGATTTTAAAGAGATCAAGAACGCTGATGAACATAAATCAAACCCTGTGCGAATTGTGATAAAGAATTCTTAAATAGAAACCAGGAAAACCCTGAGAGCTTATGAACGAACCTGTTACCTATTTTGATAGTTGCAACGGGCAGTAACTGTGCTTTGTCTATCTACTCGATATGGGGCTTTGTTAAAATTCATCAGATTCGTTTTATCGAAGCTCACAATATTTGTTTTTTTTATTACCGCATTTTATCTTAACTAATCTCTCGAAAACTGTTCGCTACAATTTTTTTCAAATATATTTAGATTCTCGAGATTACTTGTAGTTCTTTTTTAACATTGAAAGATAGAGATAGATATTGCTAATAATTATTTAAAATCTACACTTCTTCCTTGATAGCTGCAAGCAGGTTACTTATCGGTTAATGATTCATATTTTAAGAAATCGCTTTTAATAAGGTTGCTCAGCATTTAATTAAATAAAAGAGAGAGAAATGACTATATCTATCTGATCCATCAATTAATTTATAGCATGTAGGAGAAAATCCTACAAAGAAGCTAGTAGAGTGCTGACTCTTCATTTGGTTGATGCCCCATTTACTTCCCTGGCTACAAGTTTAAGAATGTATCAGCTTAAAAATAATGATGAAAATAAGGAGTATCAAAATGGAAACAAATCAGATTCTTGATGAAATAAGAGAGATCAACCTTAGCTACCTGTTACTTGCTCAGCAGTTATTGCGTGAAGACAAGGTTACGGCAATGTATCGACTCGGTGTTAGTGAAGATGTTGCAAACATTCTCGAGAATCTTGCCTCTAGTCAATTGTTAAAAATGGCTACTTCTAATATATTGCTATGTCGTTTCCGATTTGATGATCGACTCGTAGCTGAAATTCTATCTAATCATAATCGGGATCGTGCTCTGGTCCAATCTCACGCTACTATATTAATGGCTGGGTCACCAGCTTAAATTGTTGCTTAATTCGTATTAGGTAAAGCAAAATTCTATGCGAGAAAAGAGTATCTTATTAGAAGCAAGACAAATTCAGCTTGCTACGGATTTAATTAAACTTGGTGCCAGATTACAAGTCTTGGAAGCAAATACAGAATTGAGTCGTGAGAGACTTGTAAGGCTATATAAAGAGATAAAAGGTGTATCTCCTCCCAAAGGAATGTTGCCTTACTCTGAAGACTGGTTTACAAGCTGGCAACCAAACGTACATTCATCATTATTTATTAATATTTATAATTTTATTTGTAAACATACAAATATACGTTCTATTGATGCTATTATAAAAAGCTATAAGTTATATCTTGAGCATATTGAAATTAATCACCTTCAACGCATTCTGAGTTTAACACGTGCTTGGACATTGGTGCGTTTCCTTGAAAGCAACGTATTGTGTGTCATCCCTTGCACCAAATGTAATGGTAATTTTATAGTCCATAGCTTGGAGATACATTCTAATCATGTTTGTGGGCTCTGTAATGTTCCATCTCGCGCGGGCAAGACCAAGAAAGTTACTCCAAGCGCTGCAACAAAAATGAAACAGGAATATGCAGCTTGAGCTTCTTTGATCATTAATAATTACAATTGACCATTTAGATCAATTGGGTTAAATCGATTGGAAGATGATTGATTGTAATCCATTTCCAAATCAAACATAACGCGAACGCATGCAGCAGACTGTATAGATAATGCGGCAAAGAGAGCCGACAGAATCAGGTTTGATTTAGAAATGGAATAAAAAGTTATTTATGGGATTTTTTACTACCCCTTGTCTTCAGTTGAAGACAGACGCATAAATATTTTTTACCAATTAGCTGCCAAGCAAAATTGCGTATTTATGGAAAATTCCCTATAAAGAATCCAGCAAGATTCTTTCTTATTTCAGCAGATTGCTCATACGTTTAATCGCTTCTTCCAGATTCTTCATTGAAGTGGCAAAAGATAAGCGTATATATCCTTTACAACCAAAGGCCGATCCAGGTACAACAGCGACACCTACTTTTTCTAATAATAATTCGCTAAGAGTGATATCGCTATCATTTTTGATATGCCCATTATTTTGTAGTTTTTGTATTACTTGCCGAGCATCAGCAAACGCATAGAATGCGCCGCCAGAAAGTAAACAATGAATGCCGGGGATCTTATTTAATCCATCAGTAATAAACTGATTACGTTCCTTAAACGCTGCTTGCATTGGAATCATGCAGGATTGATCACCATTAAGTGCTGCTTCAGCTGCGATCTGGGATATAGAGGTAGGATTAGAAGTGCTTTGTGATTGAATATTCTCCATTCCAGTGATGATCTGCTCTGGTCCGCCACAATAACCAATTCGCCACCCTGTCATCGCATAAGCTTTGGAAACACCATTCAAGACGATTGTTCGCGTGCGCAAATCAGGACAGGCATTGAGTATATTGACAAACTTATCATCCGATAAAAGAATGTGTTCGTACATATCATCGGTTGCAATCAAAATATTTGGGTGCTTTCTTAATACCTCCCCTAATGCCTTAAGCTCATCCAAACTATAGACACTGCCAGATGGATTGCTAGGACTATTGATCACAAACATTCTGGTCTTGGGCGTTATAGCTTCTTCCAGTTGTTTGGCCGTAATTTTAAAATGATCTTCAATGCCCGTTTCAATAAAAACTGGCTTTCCTTCCGCAATAAGCACAATATCGGGATAAGAGACCCAATATGGAGCCGGAATAATCACTTCATCACCTGGATTGATCGTGGCTAATATAAGATTGAAAAAGCTTTGTTTTCCGCCACAAGAAACGAGAATTTCCTTGGAAGTAAAATCCAAATTATTGTCACGTTTGAATTTTGTAATAATTGCACTTTTGAGCGCTGGTGTACCTCCCACTGGGGTATATTTCGTGAAGCCAGCATTAATCGCAGCGATTGCTGCATCTTTGATATGTTGCGGTGTATCAAAATCAGGCTCACCTGCACCGAGTGCTATAATATCTTTACCCTCAGATTTAAGTCTTGCTGCTTTGGCAGAGACGGTTAGGGTAGGGGATGGTTTAATGGCCTGTGCGCGCTTTGAGAGTTCCACAACTGTGCTCCTGAATGGTCGATACCTAACTTGGTAAAATTAAACTAATTTCTTACATTAAAATTATACCTGTGATTATTACCTTTCCCAACAGTCCTTATAAACTTTATCAATCTTTTCAACCCGCTGGTGATCAACCAAGTGCAATTATCAAATTGATTGAAGGTGTAGAAGATGGCCTGCTTTTTCAAACATTACTAGGGGTAACCGGTTCAGGTAAAACTTTCACGATAGCTAATGCAATTGCGCAATTAGGACGTCCTGTAATCATTATTGCGCCCAATAAAACATTGGCTGCACAGTTATATGCAGAGATGCGAGAATTTTTCCCAGAAAATGCCATTGAGTATTTCGTCTCTTATTATGATTATTATCAACCCGAAGCATATGTTCCTTCCCGTGATCTTTACATAGAAAAAGACTCCAGTATCAATGAGCACATTGAACAAATGCGCCTTTCTGCGACAAAATCACTGCTCGAACGCAAAGATACCATTATTGTTGCAACAGTATCCTGCATTTATGGTATTGGTGACCCAGTTGACTATCACAGTATGATTCTGCATTTGCGCGAACATGAAAAAATTTCACAGCGTGATATTATCAAACGTCTAACCGGAATGCAGTATCAACGAAATGAATTCGAATTTAGTCGTGGCACTTTCCGCGTAAGGGGCGATACACTCGATATTTTCCCAGCGGAAAACTCAGAAGTAGCCATTCGAGTATCGTTGTTTGATGACGTAGTGGAGCATATCTCTTCGTTTGATCCGCTAACAGGGCGAATTCTGCAAAAGATCTCACGTTATACTGTTTATCCTTCAAGTCATTATGTGACACCAAGAAGCACTACACTGCGGGCAATTGAGACAATTAAGACTGAATTGGCTGAACGTATTTCGTACTTTCATCAGCAAAACAAGCTGGTGGAAGCTCAGCGTATTGAGCAACGCACGCGCTTTGATTTAGAGATGTTGAATGAGCTGGGTTTCTGTAAAGGTATCGAGAATTATTCACGTCATTTTTCAGGCAGAAAACCTGGTGAGCCGCCACCCACGCTGATTGATTATCTGCCAAATGAAGCTTTAATGATTATTGATGAGAGTCATGTAACTGTTCCTCAGTTGGGGGGAATGTATCTGGGTGATCGGTCGCGTAAGGAAAATCTAGTTGCCTATGGCTTTCGGTTGCCTTCAGCATTGGATAATCGACCACTAAAATTTGATGAGTTTGAAAAATTGATGCCCCAGACAATTTTTATCTCAGCGACTCCAGCAGATTATGAGCAAAGGAAAAGCGGTCAAATTGTAGAACAGGTTGTTCGACCTACTGGTTTGGTTGACCCAGATATTATAATACGTCCGGTAGCAACGCAGGTAGATGATCTGATGTCGGAAGTTACCATACGTACGGCAAAAGCAGAGCGAACGTTAGTCACCACGCTTACTAAACGTATGGCAGAGGATTTGACCGATTATTTCTCTGACCATGGAATTAGGGTGCGCTATCTTCACTCTGATATTGATACTGTTGAGCGAGTAGAAATTATTCGGGATTTGCGTCTTGGCAAGTTTGATGTACTTGTTGGAATCAATCTCTTACGAGAAGGGCTGGACATCCCGGAAGTATCGTTAGTGGGAATTCTAGATGCTGATAAAGAAGGTTTTTTGCGGTCAGAGCGCTCGCTGATTCAAACAATGGGAAGAGCAGCACGTCATATCAATGGCACTGTCATTCTTTATGCTGACCGTGTTACCAATTCAATGCGGCGGGCTATGGATGAAACTGAACGGCGACGTAAAAAACAAATTTTATTTAACCAGAATAACAATATTACGCCACGAAGTGTCAGTAAACGTATTAAAGATCTCATTGATGGTGTTTATAGCAATGAGCATATACAAGGAAAAATTGGAATAGCTCAAGCACAGGCTCGCTACAATCATATGAGTGAATCTCAGCTAACGAAAGAAATTAAGTCGCTGGAAAAACAAATGTTGGAATCAGCCAAAAACTTAGAATTTGAAAAGGCAGCTCAATGTCGTGATGAAATAAAAAATCTAAAAAATAAGTTGTTTATTGGATTTGTTGATTCAAAATGATGATGTGCTTGTCACCACGAGTTAAAAAATATCAATTTCATTTGATATAAAAATTCGTTATTACCCGTTATTGAGCGATCTTTACTTGGGTTGATGTCACAAAGATAAGTTGATCAAATGTCCGATTCAGGGTTTTACTGGTAAAGTGGTGCATCCTCATATTTTCAATAAAGCGTATATGATCGCCAGCCTTGACTTTGGTGGTAGGCGCTGCAATCCAGAAACGCTTACCACCATTGTCTAACTCCATATAAGTATAACCTGTCGTATCTAGCACTGATACGACTATCCCCTCGTCATCTGGTAATTTCTCTGTTTTAGCTGAATTAGCAGAGGGAACATTTTGGTTAGACAAAACAGGTGTAGGTTCCAATAAAAAACCAGTGAAGGCGACAGTCATAATCAATAGCAGTTTTTTCATTATTTTATTTCTCTTGGAAATTAGAAACGGAATGTATATTGAGTATAAAAGAAATCAGGGTGAATACCGGGGCGCTGATTTTGAATAAAATTACCTGTAAAAAGTTTGGAATATCCCACAAGTATATCCTGATGGCGATCCACATGAATATTAACACGAAAATCAATTTCATCCCCAACATGACTGCCTGATTGCCCAGTTATATCGTGCAGCGTCCCTACACCTGCTGCATTATAAAGAAAATCGCGTTTGTTCGCTAAATAAAAGCGGTGGTATTGCGCGATAAATGTAAACCAGGGTTGAGGATGTAATGTGAACTGAGCATTGAAATCATGGATATTCTGACGACCAACCTGATCTAGGTATCCTAGATAATAATGTCCAAATGGAAAAAGCTGATTAAACGTATTGGATCTGCCATCATTTGGATTGCTGTCACCAGAGGCGAAATCATAGCGAAGCCAGAATTGAGGGTTCATAGGAAAGGGGAGATGGTATCCAGCACCTGTAGCTACTGCAAAGGCTGATATATCTTGATTTGAGCGCTGCCCAAACTGGTACATCCCCTCAAGTTCATATAAGAATCGATTGTAATCCCCAATTATTCGTCCACCTACAGTTTGCAGGACCGAATCGCCTTGCAAAACATTCCCTTGCAAAAGATTCGCTGTTGTAACCGTTCGGTTATCTATCAAGCTTAGAATATACAGATCAAGCAGTTGACCCTTCATTGGTCGATATGTGCCCCATAAACCGAAAAAATTCCGGTCGTGATCCCAGTTATCAAACTGATTCTTTTCTGTGATCATAGGTCTGACAAAAAAGGCATCCAGATCGAAAGTAGGGGTTCGCCAGAATGTTTTAATACCCTGAAAGGTTCGACGTGTATTGGCCCAGTCCAAGGTGGAGATTAGCCTTTGGGAACCATAAAGTAATTCTTGCCGACCAACCCGCATATACGCTGGTCCGTTGAGGAACTGACCTAACTTGATATCTGCAAATAAATTCAGCATATCAGTATGGTTTTGATCAGTGGGCAGGGGAGCCAAACTTTGACCAGAGGTACGGGCATCAATAAATTCAGCAAATAGTCGGAATCTATCTTGATACCAAAGATCTGCATGGAAACGTGTACGATAAAGATGGTATATATTGTCAACACCTGCTGCATTGAGACGACTATCTGTTTCATCCATGAATCGGTACCAGAACTGACCCCCAAATGAGAGCAACCAGTCATCACCCAGATGAATACGTTTGAGTGGATCAAAAAAATCTTTTTCATGATCTGGCTTTTCGAGGTAGCGGAAATCAATATCGAATGCAGATGTTGGAATCAAAGCAAAAGGGGCATAAGGAGCGACAGGCGGTGCTTCACGTTTATTTCCAGTGATTAAATCCCACAATGAATAGTAGCCAGCGCCAGCAGGTGGTATCACATAAATTCCTACGCGAGGCAGTGGGGTTACAGGAGGGACCTGTGCCATGTTAAATTTTTGACTAGTCGAATTTTTCGATTCTGCTGAGTGACCCTGAAACGATAATGTGGCGATTGCTAAACCGAAAAATAGTTGTAGTAAAAAGATTTTTGCTCCAGCGCAGAATTTTGATTTGATATCTCTAAAAGAACTGGATAAAAGCATTACTTTGTTACCTCTCCCTGGCATTTTTTATTTAATTAGTATTGCTATTAGTTCTTGGCAATTAAGAAAAATTATATTTTTTGTTTTTTTTAGGGGGGCATATTCTAACAAAAATTTATTGAAATCAAAGAAAAGATGCTTCCCTATTATTTGATTTTTGCCTTTTTAAATTTTCCTTTTCGGCAATTTGATTATTTTAGTGATACTGACTAGGTACAAGATGCCAGAGAAAATGCTGAGAACAAATTGTAGATTGAAATAAATGTTATGATGAGAATGTAAGAGAAGGGGATGGGGCGCTTAATAAAACAAGCGCCCTTAGTTGCTAAAGGTATATTTCAGAATATCTTTAAATTTGTTTAATGCCGCCATTACTATGATCACTTCCATGCATATCTTGACGTATTTCCATTGTTTTAAGCTTATTCATTTGCTCGGGTGTTAAAATATTATGTACGGCTTTGCGTTCTTTTATATGATACTCAACCATCTCACTGAAGGCGTCTGCGTACTCTTTGCCTAATTTACGTAGCGTTTCATCTTCAGTGCCTGGCTGCATTTTTGCTTTCTGGAAAGCTAGATAGTTTTTGTATATCTTTTCTTTTATTTTTTTATGCTCTATAGTACCTTGCATGTGTAAGCGGACAATTTTACCGAGCTGTTCGTCACTAAGTTGCAGCGCATCGGCATGGGATACAATCATATGGGGATAACTATGTGCATGTTTCATCATCATGTGACCATGCATTCCATTGCTTGAACAACGTCCCCCATCACTTTCTTTGCTTAGCTTCTTTTCAATAGTTTTACCGCTTCCTTTTTGATTACTTTGCTCTTGTGTCTGTGCTATCGACAAAGTTTTTCCCTGCATTTGAGTGATAGTAGTGTCATCTGCGAATGAAGCCCAAATAAAGATAGTTAACGCGAAGCAGAGAAGGGTAGTTATTATAGATTTTTTGTGATTCATGATTATTTCTCCTGTTTGTTTGAAAAGCTGATAAAGGCCATATCTAGTCAGTCGAGAAAAATCTGAAAATGAGAATATACTTAATGACATGACGTGTAGAGTCCAGAAATCAAGTAGATAAGGAGAAGCAGCGTTACGTCGCCAGCAATATTCTCATCTAACAATGTAGACTTTACTAAAAGTAAAAAAGTGCCAGGAAAATTTAGTTTAGGTTCTGTGTTAGCAACAATAGAAAGTGCTAGTAACAAATGAAGGTTGACCGATAGCGCTCAAAACATTAATATACGCGATTCTTATGCCGCATATTCCCCGATAGCTCAGTCGGTAGAGCGACGGACTGTTAATCCGCAGGTCCCAGGTTCGAGCCCTGGTCGGGGAGCCATCTATTTTAAGGCTTTGCTGGACTCGCCCTTTTTGACCGCGTTCTCAACGTGACAGAAACGTGACAACGGAATCACTTTACTCTCTCGTGTCGATTCAATTCTGGATGCAGCAAACGCCAGATTTTCAGTAGCAAATTTGGCATAACGATCCACCATATTGCGCGACTTCCAGCCGCCCAGGTCTTTCAATTCATCACAGCTCGTGCCAGCCTGACGATGCCAAGAAGCCCAGGTATGACGTAAATCATGAAACCGGAAGTCTTCAATTCCTGCTTTCTTAATTGCGTTCATTCAAGCCGTGTTGGTTAAATCCCAGCCAATGGGCTGACCACGATAAGTAAAACAGAATTGATGATGCTTTCCTACTTGCTCCTGCAAAACGGCTACTGCATCCTTATTCAACGAGAACATCTCTCGGCATGTGTAAATTCTCGCGCAATTTGGTACTGTTTTGCACTTTATTTGGTACTACCGCTTGACTCTTTTAGCGAGTAGAGCGTCAATGTATTCATCTTAAGAAGAAAAGGTGTTAGTCACTTCATGCACTATACAATGACTGACACCTTTTGACTTATTTTTTCTCTTAGACTGACCACTATTTTCTGCCTACATTAAAACTTAGATCGGCATATTTAGAAATATTTGATCCATTTTCTAAATTTACCGAATTACCATAAACTCTTGCCTTAATATTTATGCTTCTTAAAAAGCCATGCTTACTATTGTAAATAGTGGAGCCTTTATCAATTATTTTTGTTTCAAGCTCATCTGGGCTTTTATCAAAATCAACTAATGTGTCAATTTCTGAAATTTTTCCCTCTTTGGTTAGCAACTTTTTACCTTCACAATAACCTGTTAAAGTGTAACTTGCTTGAGAGTAATCATTGAATTCATCGTAGAACTTTACCTTTAATTTTGTAGGTAAACGATCCTCTCTATGTTTGGGCTTATCGATAAACCTACTATTAACAATAATACGAGTCGGCTCATAGTAAGAGTAGGAATTTATCAATTCATGGCGATTTTGAAGATCGAGATTAAATCTCGAATTTATTTCTTCTAATAGGCTTTTGTTTTTATCAATCCATGACATAAGATTACTGCTAGTCATTTGATGGCCAATAAACATTCTTATGCTGCTGCAACGATCTATTAATGGGTTAAATACTACCTCATCAGAACGCTGAGTAATAAAATCTTTATAATTCTCTTCATAAGAAAATGAAATATCCTCATTGATTCTGATATGTTTTTTTTCTTTATTTATCAGATCTACTCGTTTATCCGACACAATGAACCGAGCAATGAATTTCTTCTTCAAACCTATCGTTATATCTGATTGTTTAATTGAATCAAATTCTCCACATCGCCATTTGATACATTCTCCATAGGTAACTTGTTTATTACGGTCATGTATGAGAAAGTACTTGTATCTATCCATATGTTTCCTTCTAAAAAGTACGGGTGCGGTAAATTTAGATTTATGACTGGCTAACATTTGAAGTAACCAGTTGCCAAAGTGCAAAGTATAGAGGGACTAGAAATCGTAGCTTACAGACAGTCCAATTGGTCAAGAGGTTAGGCCACATTGACTACCAAGTGAAAACAGTGACGCCCCTTTGCTACAAACTTTGATTTCTTACATACAAGCTATAATAAACTTAACATCATAGCCACCATTTCTATGGCATGGCCAAACTTGCTTTTCAATCCTAATAGTATAAATCCCAATCTCAGCTACATAATTAATTCCATTCTTTAGTGCTGTTTCTATTTCGGAGGGAAACTCAATATTTGTTGCTTTAGCAAACAACAGCTTAGCTAGTGACAATAATTTATCGTGTGCTATTTTTGCCCCCTCGGGAGAATTAACGTTTAATCTTAACTTAAGATACCTAGCAATATGCTCATCTCCAATTACATAATATGAAATATTATTAGAGATTATTGCTCCTTCAAGTTCTATCATTTTTGAATTCGAAAACCATTCATTTGAGCCTGCTGGATGGTAATATCCTGTTTTAATTCCTTCATCAGTGAGAAAATCCTTTGCTGCATACGGAGACCATCCTTCAGAATTATTTATTTCCGGTGGATTACTCTCTGCCGATACTGCTTTGAATAGTTGCCTAAAAGATTGATTTATATCTGAGATGGTATCTGGCTTATGGAATGCTAAGCTTGAAACCCATCTCTCCAATAAAACGAGACGAATATGAAATAAAACAAAAGCGCATGCTTTAGAATAAATACGAAGCTTTTTGTTTTTAATAAAAAAATATAGTTTTCTGAACTCCAAATCGTAGGTGATATATAGCACCATAAAAAAAATAAATGGCAAATAGGCTAAGGTTAAGAGAGGAGGAATATAAAAATCACGCAATGTTTCTTTATTTGTTAATTTTGCAAAATCATCATAAATCATATAAATCGAATAAATGACAACTAAAGAGCCAATACCAATCAATATTCCATTAAGTATTTTTGTTAGCAATTTGAATTCTTTTTTAGACTGTGCTATGCCAAGCATTCCTCCTATAAAGAAAAGAAATAGAACAAGAATTAATTCAAAAAATATATTAAAGGTATATACACTAACAACAGATCCAATAACCCCGGTAAGCTTGAAGCTATCTAATACTAAGTTTATGCAGTAACGAGGATTTTGCTTGACTAATTCGTATCTAAATAAAATCGATGCAGCTACAGTAATGTACCAGATTGCCGTAACTTTTAATTGATACCATTCCCACAAACTAACTTGAGATAAGCTATATACACAAACGATGACATATACTGTCATCAGGATCATAATTGTAATTATTTGTTTTACTAGAAATGCCTTTACCAAACTCTGAAAACTTTCCGGTACTTCCTTGAATTTTGGTGATAGCAATAAAAGCCCAGTGATTCCAGATATCCAAATCACCAAAGCCCACTCTCTTGTACTTAAAATTTCCACTTAAACTCCATGACGACATTCAACAATGGAATAAAAAATTCTTATTTTGCAGGGATAAATGTCTTAAATCTTATTCCAATTTGCATTGAAAAATGAAGAAATGAAACAATATAGCCATGAATTACGAGGAAAAAATCATGGCAAGAAAAGCAAGTGGAATAGATCAATTAGTAACGGCCCGGGAATTATTGAGAACAGCTAAAACAGCAGAGGAGTTGAGGGCGGCACAAGCAGTATTGCTGCCCTTGGAACTGGGAATGTCGTTAGAGGAAACGGCGAAGGCTATTGGACGTTCCATTAGATGGACGTGTAGCATGCGCACGCGCTACTGTAGAGTTGCTCGCTGCGAGGAGGAAGCACCTCGAACGAAACGGGCGCTCCGTAACCGTGCGATTGCCACGCTTGAGCAGGAAGCCCAAATTCTTGATGAAGTTTTGGCAGGAGCGGCTCGAGGCGGAGTGGTAGTTGTCCCTCCGCTTAAAGAGAAAATAGAGGAACGACTAGGTAAGCGAGTAGCGCTCTCAACGATTTATCGAATGCTGGCTCGCCATGGCTGGCGTAAACTGGCACCGGATAGCGCTCATCCTCAGGGAGATGCTGCGCTGCGCGAGGATTGGAAAAAAAACTTAAGGAGCGGGTAGAGGAAATGGTCGCTGCGTGGGGTAATCATCGACCGCTACGCTTGATGTTCCAGGATGAAGCCCGCTTCGGACGCATTGTGGACAGGCGTTATTGTTGGTGCCACCGTCCAGATCGACCGGTGGTAAGTGCCATGGTGACGCAAGAATATACTTACGCTTACGGCGCAGTCAGTCCCTTCGATGGAGCCTTCGACAGCCTGGTGTTGCCTCATGTCAACAGCGATTGCATGCAGATTTTCCTCCACGAGATTGCCAACCGTTACCCTGGCGATAAT
>NZ_FNPJ01000006.1 GCF_900107265.1 Nitrosomonas sp. Nm33
TCGCGATTGATGACTTCTCCCGAGAACTCTATGCAGCCATCTTGCCTGATAAAACCCGGAATAGCGCCGCCTGGTTCCTCACCGAAACCGTCATCGCCCAATGCCCTTACCAGATCGATTATGCTTATTCTGATAATGGCAAAGAATATAAAGGCACTGACAGTCATGCTTTTGTTAAAACCTGCAAAACGCACGGCATCGGCCAGAAATTCACTCAAATCAATCGACCTCAAACCAACGGCAAAGCTGAACGTGTTATCCGCACCCTCATGCAGATGTGGCATAGCCACACCAACTTTAAAGACTGCACCGACCGGCAAACTCAACTCGACCGCTTTATTAACTTTTATAACACTGTCAAACCACATAAAAGTTTGAATAACTCAACTCCTTATGAAATACTCCAACATTATTTCAATCAACCTCTCTGTAAACAACCCTGAGATTTCTTACAAATAATGCCTGTCGTACTTTGTTAAGTGCTACGGTAGCATCGTTATTGCTCATTCTTGATGCGACCCCACATTCAGCTGTTCAAGCGTTATTCCTGGTTTAAGATATAGGGTAATTCGTTACCGTTACGCTGAAAGGGAGCCTGATCCTCCGGACCATTGAGCAGGCAGTCTATGATGAAAACCTCAATTTCATCACCGTGAATAATGCTCTGGTTGCTTGGCGACGATTAATCTTTCATTATCAAACGCAGCATGGTAAGCGTATTATCCACTTACCATGCCAGATGAGCACCAAGGCAGGATCCTTGCCGCTCTGGATATTTTTTTTCCAACCAGATCAAAAATCAACAAGCGCGCCGCGTGGGCAGCAGCAATTTTCGTAGATTAAATATCTCTCAATACAAAAACATCCCGTTACAAGCTAAATGCGTTTAGTGATTAGGAAAAGATCCCTCAAAGATTAAAGACGACCATATCTGCCGTAATATCGTTTAAATGGATACCGACAAGATCGATCGATGCTTCTGACCCAAATTCAACGGTAACCCCATCCGCTCTTTCCTTAATATCTGTTATAAATGGAACAAGTTGCTCGATACTATTAATTCCAAGTTTTTCAGAATCAAAAAATAAGCGATCTTCACCAATAGTGAAATCTTTCACCCGAAAATGACCCAATGCATAAAAACCAAATGTGTCGCTCCCACTCCCTCCAGTCAACTGATCATGGCCGTCGCCGGCAAGCAGAATATCATCGCCAGCGCCACCAAATAGCTTATCGGTTCCCCCCTGGCCATCGAGCACGTCATTACCGGCATCGCCATCCAATGTATCATTGTTACCTCCACCCACTAGGGTATCATTTCCATCACCCCCCTCTATCTCGTCATGACCGATGCCACCTTCAATGAAGTTATCTAATTCATCACCAATAAACAGAAAATCATCTTTACCAAATCCACCCGAACCAAAACCGAGAAATTGGATACCATCGATTATCTCAAAAACATTTCCAGAGTTGCTAAGATTGGGACGCTGTTCCTTACTAATAGTCATTTAGTTATATCTCCTTGTATATTAAAATAAATTTTTCTAGATCATCATATATTTAATAATGAGAGTGATTCTCAATATTAACAAATAATAAGTAGAATACAAGAATAATATGAATTAAATCGTGATCATTAATTACTATGACTGAGAAATTTAAGAGCACCTTACAGCACGCACAGGATCTTATTTATACCGGCAATCTAAATAAGGCAGCCAAAATACTTGATCCCTTAAAAGATGAGCATCCATTGTCACCCGATGTTGCCAAATTATGGTGCTCCATGGCAATGCGAGCTGGACGAGCATTGGATGTTCCTGCCTATGCGGCAAGTATCTATAACCATGTCCAAGGCGATTTCCAGAAAGCTCGCTGGGCGCAACTAATGGGAACAGCAAGCTTTCTCTTACTTGATTTGACAGCGGCTCATGCTCACTTTACTACCGCACTCAATCATTTGATGTCATTAGCCAAATCTGGGAAAGCTCCAGCCAAAAAAAAACAAGTGAAAGAACAAGCAGATACAGAAAATATTTTCACCTCTGGCAAAGCTGAACAGTTGTTATGGACAACCTGTGCAGAATTAGCATCACAAGGAATACCTGCTTTTCCTTTTGCTGGAACCTTGCTCGGTTTAGTTCGTAATGGTCATCTGCTAGAGTTTGATAAGGATCTGGATATTGCAGTATGGATTGAATCCTGGGAAGCATGCTGCAAGGCCCTTGAAAAAATGGGATGGTCCAAGACACCAATGGGTTTCAACTACAGCAATTACCGCGATTATGTGCACTCAGAAATTGGAATAACCCTTGATCTATGTGGTCTACAGCATAGAAGTGATCATAAGATTGTAGGAGGCTTCTCTTTGCCAGATCACCCGGCAGAATATCAACGGGTTTCAGTCTTTCCTAAATTCGATTTAATACAACACAGCACAGAGTATGGGAATGTATGGTTCCCTCAACCTCCCGAGAAAATTTTAACTGCCTTCTATGGTGATTGGCGTACCCCGAATCCCTATTGGGATACGGTCATATCTGCATTAAATCTTGAAAAATTTACTCTGTTGGTACGATGCTATGCTTACCACCGTCTAACTCAGCGCTGGCTATCAGGAGATCTGATCAAAGCATGGTCTTATGCTCACCAAATAGCTCTGAAAGATCCTGATGATGTAACCATTTTGCGCAGTCGCCAATGGCTAGAAAGAGCAATATCATATTTAGGCCAAGATATTCCATCATGGCCTAGGAATCGACCCCAGAAGCATGTTTATACACGGATGGTGGCGGATTTGTTTCATGAGGGTCACGTCAATTTCTTACGGGAAGCACGCGCACTGGGCACTCATTTAACGGTTTGTGTCGTTTCAGACGCGCGGGTTCTTGAAAATAAAGGAAAACTCCCAGTCATGACTCAGGCCGAGCGTGCTGCAGTCGTTTCCGCTTGCAAGTACGTTGACGCGGTTATAACTGAGAGCCCCGTTCATACAACGCCAGAGTTTATGGAAAAACACGGCTTTGCAATTTATACGTTTGCCTGCGCTTCTGAGGAGGAGCGAATAGAAAAATATAAATTATGCATGACGCTACCACACCATATGATTAAAGAAATCGACTATACACCGGGCATTTCTACTTCTGATCTTGTGCTGCGTATTTTAAATGGCGCAGGAAGTACAAACAAAAAATCTTAAAATTAAACATAGGCTTACAAGACAATAACAATAGTTTGCATTTTTTCTATAAAAGCAAATATAATTAATAATAATTCTCATTAACAATATTGTTTTCTTTATATTTATAAGAGCAAACAACTTTCAAACCAATCGACAAAAGGCGTATTTCATGTATATTTGTGTCTGCAAGGGGGTTACTGATCATGCAATTCGCGAAGCTGTTCTTCAAGGCGCTGAACGGATGCGTGATCTTAAAGTCAGTCTGGGTATTACCGAACAGTGTGGCATCTGTGCCTGCCACGCAAAAAATGTGCTCGATCAAGCGTTAATGCAAGAAACACCGACCCATCCCCCTGGCACCTAACCCTACTCCGAGTCAACCTGTCTAAGGAAACAATTATGAAAGGGAATGCAGACATTATTAATTGGTTAAATCGTCAGCTATTAAATGAATTAACCGCGATCAATCAGTATTTTCTCCATGCCCGGATGTATAAAAACTGGGGATTTAACAAACTCGGCGAGTATGAATATCACGAATCTATCGAGGAAATGAAACACGCTGACAAACTCATTGAGCGTATCTTATTCCTGGATGGATTACCCAATTTACAGGATCTAGAGAAGCTTTTGATCGGCGAATCGCCGCAGGAATGCGTGGCTTGTGATCTCACTCTGGAAAATACCGCACGTAAAACACTGCTCGCTGCGATTGCTGCCTGTGAAACAGCTCAGGATTATGTTTCGCGAGAAATTTTTGAACATATTCTTGAAGATACAGAAGAGCATATCGATTGGCTGGAAACACAATTAGATGTCATGCAAAAGGTTGGTATTCAGAACTGGTTACAAAGCCATATGTAAATTTCTGTCTGTCGCTGGCATAAAACACCAGCGACATTCTAGCCAGCCAGCCTCCCCTCCTCCCAGGCAAGCCAGCCAATAATCTTCACCTGACTCTATCAGAAAATTAATATGTAAGAAAACCAAAAAAAATCAAATGAATAGTTTGATTTAGAAATGGAATAAGAGATATTCCCACTCGCCCTCAGCAAAATCAGTCGCTCCCCCTAATTTGAGTTACTCAGGTATTTTCCGGCTCTCTTTGATCAGTAAAATACGATCGATATAAATTGGTGTACGGAAAAAATTCGTACCATGAAAAACTGACAAATCCCTCCAACCAAAAACAAGAAAATACTGCATGAACGATTAATGGAAAAGATGCGATAATCGCCCAAGATAACCAAGATTCATTACCCATAATGGATGCACGTTGCAGTGTTCATCATCCATGTCGATTGCTCACACAATGAGTCTATTAGAGGGGATGGCAAATGAAAGGGATTCTGAAACTTGCCTTTAAGCTTCTCGTAAACGACAAAGGTAAATATGCCGCCTTATTGGTGGGAATTACTTTTGCCGTGTTTCTCATGGTACAGATGACATCCATATTTACTGGTATTCTCACAAAAGCTTCCTCAACAGTCATTAACCTGGGAGCTCAAGTATGGGTGCTAGATCCAGCAGTAAATAACGTTGCAAGCAGCATCCCTATGCCCGATTATGTACTTGATGCCGTTCGCAGCATTGATGGTGTCAAATATGCTGTTCCATTATATTCCGGGGGTGCATTAGTCAAGCTTAAAAGTGGAACATTCCAATCCGTTACTGTTTTAGGCTTAGATGATAATAGTCTGGTCGGCCGCCCTGAACTGATCGAGGGTAAGATTGAAGATATCTATGCTGAAAATGCCTTCATCGTTGTTGAGGATACAGAAATTTCCAAATTAGAAAATCCTCGCTTAGGCACAGATTTTGAGCTTAATGATCATCGCGGCGTTATCGTGGGTATCGCCAAAGTAGCAAGTAGCGGCTTATTCGGAATTCCTACTCTTTATACGACATATAGTAGAGCGATTCAGTATATCCCATCAACACGATATACGATTGCTTTTATTCTCGTTGAACCGAAAAGTAATGACGCAATTCCCCATATTCAAAACCAAGTCAAGCAGCTGGGATATGAGGCACTCACCGAAGTAGAATTCATGCAAAAAATTTCCGATTATTATAAATATAAAACCGGGCTGGGAACAAATATTTTCATCATGACGATTGTGAGCTTCCTGGTCGGCCTATCAATATCAGGACAAACATTCTATACCTTCATACTGGAAAATCTCGAAAAATTTGGTGCACTGAAGGCAATTGGTATCAAGGGAAAAGAACTCGTTTATATGATTCTTTTTCAAGCTGCACTCGCAGCGGGTATTGGATATGGATTAGGAGTGGGTTTTTGTACTCTTATCATCACCATCGCAAAACTCAAAGTTCCAGATTATTCCGCCAATATTACTTTTACTACCCTGTCTTTTGCGTTTGTAATGGTTCTGATCATCGCTGGAATCTCGAGTTATGTTGGAATAAGGAAGGTGTTAAAGATTGAGCCTTTCGACATTTTTAGAAGCTGAATCAAACTGACTTCAAAATCGGATAGTCAAAATATAGCTCATAGAATGAATGAGTTTAATTATGGAAACGCTATCTTGTCAGATAGAACGGCCATAAGCATTACCTGATTTAATTATTCCAGTTTTTTATAAATTAAATAATGACGTGAAGCCTGCAATCTCTGCTAATGAATTAACGAAATGGTTTGGTGAAGGTGATCTCAGAACCTTTGCGGTAAGAGAGGTCAGTTTCGAAGCTTACTTCGGGGAAATATTATTTATTGTAGGGCCATCAGGAAGCGGAAAAACGACATTATTGAGTATGATTTCTGGTGTGCTACGTCCAAATTCGGGAACCGTAGCAATAGATTGTGTGGATATCTGGAAGCTGACACCAGATCAGATCGCTGAATTCCGATTAAACAAAGTTGGCTTTGTTTTCCAGGATTATCATCTCTTTCCGCGCCTCACTACAGCCGAGAATGTCGCTATTCCTCTAATCCTGAAAAAACAGAACTGGGATGAATCCATCAAAGAAGCAGCACATTACTTAGAGATTGTAGGGCTCAAAAACAAGGCGGATCTTCCGCCGGTGAAGTTGAGCGGTGGGGAGCAGCAACGTGTTGCATTAGCTAGAGCTTTGGTCAGTCAACCGGATTTAATGATCTTTGATGAGCCCACCGCCTCGCTGGATGGGGATACCGGACGGCGTATCATGGATTTTGTGAAAAACAACATTCTCACAGATAAGCGATGTATATTGATTGTTACTCACGATAATCGTATTTTTGAGTATGCCGACAGGATGATGAGAATGGAGGATGGCAAAATTGTCGGTATCGAGCAAGGGAGAAATGATTGAGAAACCAGATCATTATCGTCATTGCCATATGCGGAGTTATTGCTGGTTGGGTGAGCGCCTATCTATTCAGTACACAAAAGAAACCACAACCACCTCTTTTCAATCCGGCGCCCAACCCTTATGCCAAGGGGATCTACTCGACGGGCATTATCGAGAGCTATCAACCCACAGGAGAAAATATCAATCTTTATCCAGAAGTTGCAGGCGTCATTACTCAAATTTTGGTGGCTGAAGGACAAGCCGTTAAGCAGGGAGAGTCTTTACTCCAAATAGATGACTCAATTCAACGCGCAACTGTGGAGCAACAACGTGCACAATCCGAGGCAGCCTATGCGCTGCTGGAAGAATTAAAAGCCCAAATTTCTTACAAATAATGCCTGTCGTACTTTGTTAAGTGCTACGGTAGCATCGTTATTGCTCATTCTTGATGCGACCCCACATTCAGCTGTTCAAGCGTTATTCCTGGTTTAAGATATAGGGTAATTCGTTACCGTTACGCTGAAAGGGAGCCTGATCCTCCGGACCATTGAGCAGGCAGTCTATGATGAAAACCTCAATTTCATCACCGTGAATAATGCTCTGGTTGCTTGGCGACGATTAATCTTTCATTATCAAACGCAGCATGGTAAGCGTATTATCCACTTACCATGCCAGATGAGCACCAAGGCAGGATCCTTGCCGCTCTGGATATTTTTTTTCCAACCAGATCAAAAATCAACAAGCGCGCCGCGTGGGCAGCAGCAATTTTCGTAGATTAAATATCTCTCAATACAAAAACATCCCGTTACAAGCTAAATGCGTTTAGTGATTAGGAAAAGATCCCTCAAAGATTAAAGACGACCATATCTGCCGTAATATCGTTTAAATGGATACCGACAAGATCGATCGATGCTTCTGACCCAAATTCAACGGTAACCCCATCCGCTCTTTCCTTAATATCTGTTATAAATGGAACAAGTTGCTCGATACTATTAATTCCAAGTTTTTCAGAATCAAAAAATAAGCGATCTTCACCAATAGTGAAATCTTTCACCCGAAAATGACCCAATGCATAAAAACCAAATGTGTCGCTCCCACTCCCTCCAGTCAACTGATCATGGCCGTCGCCGGCAAGCAGAATATCATCGCCAGCGCCACCAAATAGCTTATCGGTTCCCCCCTGGCCATCGAGCACGTCATTACCGGCATCGCCATCCAATGTATCATTGTTACCTCCACCCACTAGGGTATCATTTCCATCACCCCCCTCTATCTCGTCATGACCGATGCCACCTTCAATGAAGTTATCTAATTCATCACCAATAAACAGAAAATCATCTTTACCAAATCCACCCGAACCAAAACCGAGAAATTGGATACCATCGATTATCTCAAAAACATTTCCAGAGTTGCTAAGATTGGGACGCTGTTCCTTACTAATAGTCATTTAGTTATATCTCCTTGTATATTAAAATAAATTTTTCTAGATCATCATATATTTAATAATGAGAGTGATTCTCAATATTAACAAATAATAAGTAGAATACAAGAATAATATGAATTAAATCGTGATCATTAATTACTATGACTGAGAAATTTAAGAGCACCTTACAGCACGCACAGGATCTTATTTATACCGGCAATCTAAATAAGGCAGCCAAAATACTTGATCCCTTAAAAGATGAGCATCCATTGTCACCCGATGTTGCCAAATTATGGTGCTCCATGGCAATGCGAGCTGGACGAGCATTGGATGTTCCTGCCTATGCGGCAAGTATCTATAACCATGTCCAAGGCGATTTCCAGAAAGCTCGCTGGGCGCAACTAATGGGAACAGCAAGCTTTCTCTTACTTGATTTGACAGCGGCTCATGCTCACTTTACTACCGCACTCAATCATTTGATGTCATTAGCCAAATCTGGGAAAGCTCCAGCCAAAAAAAAACAAGTGAAAGAACAAGCAGATACAGAAAATATTTTCACCTCTGGCAAAGCTGAACAGTTGTTATGGACAACCTGTGCAGAATTAGCATCACAAGGAATACCTGCTTTTCCTTTTGCTGGAACCTTGCTCGGTTTAGTTCGTAATGGTCATCTGCTAGAGTTTGATAAGGATCTGGATATTGCAGTATGGATTGAATCCTGGGAAGCATGCTGCAAGGCCCTTGAAAAAATGGGATGGTCCAAGACACCAATGGGTTTCAACTACAGCAATTACCGCGATTATGTGCACTCAGAAATTGGAATAACCCTTGATCTATGTGGTCTACAGCATAGAAGTGATCATAAGATTGTAGGAGGCTTCTCTTTGCCAGATCACCCGGCAGAATATCAACGGGTTTCAGTCTTTCCTAAATTCGATTTAATACAACACAGCACAGAGTATGGGAATGTATGGTTCCCTCAACCTCCCGAGAAAATTTTAACTGCCTTCTATGGTGATTGGCGTACCCCGAATCCCTATTGGGATACGGTCATATCTGCATTAAATCTTGAAAAATTTACTCTGTTGGTACGATGCTATGCTTACCACCGTCTAACTCAGCGCTGGCTATCAGGAGATCTGATCAAAGCATGGTCTTATGCTCACCAAATAGCTCTGAAAGATCCTGATGATGTAACCATTTTGCGCAGTCGCCAATGGCTAGAAAGAGCAATATCATATTTAGGCCAAGATATTCCATCATGGCCTAGGAATCGACCCCAGAAGCATGTTTATACACGGATGGTGGCGGATTTGTTTCATGAGGGTCACGTCAATTTCTTACGGGAAGCACGCGCACTGGGCACTCATTTAACGGTTTGTGTCGTTTCAGACGCGCGGGTTCTTGAAAATAAAGGAAAACTCCCAGTCATGACTCAGGCCGAGCGTGCTGCAGTCGTTTCCGCTTGCAAGTACGTTGACGCGGTTATAACTGAGAGCCCCGTTCATACAACGCCAGAGTTTATGGAAAAACACGGCTTTGCAATTTATACGTTTGCCTGCGCTTCTGAGGAGGAGCGAATAGAAAAATATAAATTATGCATGACGCTACCACACCATATGATTAAAGAAATCGACTATACACCGGGCATTTCTACTTCTGATCTTGTGCTGCGTATTTTAAATGGCGCAGGAAGTACAAACAAAAAATCTTAAAATTAAACATAGGCTTACAAGACAATAACAATAGTTTGCATTTTTTCTATAAAAGCAAATATAATTAATAATAATTCTCATTAACAATATTGTTTTCTTTATATTTATAAGAGCAAACAACTTTCAAACCAATCGACAAAAGGCGTATTTCATGTATATTTGTGTCTGCAAGGGGGTTACTGATCATGCAATTCGCGAAGCTGTTCTTCAAGGCGCTGAACGGATGCGTGATCTTAAAGTCAGTCTGGGTATTACCGAACAGTGTGGCATCTGTGCCTGCCACGCAAAAAATGTGCTCGATCAAGCGTTAATGCAAGAAACACCGACCCATCCCCCTGGCA
Source organism: Nitrosomonas sp. Nm33 (assembly GCF_900107265.1). Lineage (GTDB taxonomy): Bacteria > Pseudomonadota > Gammaproteobacteria > Burkholderiales > Nitrosomonadaceae > Nitrosomonas. Next base: position 9,958 of record NZ_FNPJ01000006.1, read on the forward strand.
CCTAACCCTACTCCGAGTCAACCTGTCTAAGGAAACAATTATGAAAGGGAATGCAGACATTATTAATTGGTTAAATCGTCAGCTATTAAATGAATTAACCGCGATCAATCAGTATTTTCTCCATGCCCGGATGTATAAAAACTGGGGATTTAACAAACTCGGCGAGTATGAATATCACGAATCTATCGAGGAAATGAAACACGCTGACAAACTCATTGAGCGTATCTTATTCCTGGATGGATTACCCAATTTACAGGATCTAGAGAAGCTTTTGATCGGCGAATCGCCGCAGGAATGCGTGGCTTGTGATCTCACTCTGGAAAATACCGCACGTAAAACACTGCTCGCTGCGATTGCTGCCTGTGAAACAGCTCAGGATTATGTTTCGCGAGAAATTTTTGAACATATTCTTGAAGATACAGAAGAGCATATCGATTGGCTGGAAACACAATTAGATGTCATGCAAAAGGTTGGTATTCAGAACTGGTTACAAAGCCATATGTAAATTTCTGTCTGTCGCTGGCATAAAACACCAGCGACATTCTAGCCAGCCAGCCTCCCCTCCTCCCAGGCAAGCCAGCCAATAATCTTCACCTGACTCTATCAGAAAATTAATATGTAAGAAAACCAAAAAAAATCAAATGAATAGTTTGATTTAGAAATGGAATAAGAGATATTCCCACTCGCCCTCAGCAAAATCAGTCGCTCCCCCTAATTTGAGTTACTCAGGTATTTTCCGGCTCTCTTTGATCAGTAAAATACGATCGATATAAATTGGTGTACGGAAAAAATTCGTACCATGAAAAACTGACAAATCCCTCCAACCAAAAACAAGAAAATACTGCATGAACGATTAATGGAAAAGATGCGATAATCGCCCAAGATAACCAAGATTCATTACCCATAATGGATGCACGTTGCAGTGTTCATCATCCATGTCGATTGCTCACACAATGAGTCTATTAGAGGGGATGGCAAATGAAAGGGATTCTGAAACTTGCCTTTAAGCTTCTCGTAAACGACAAAGGTAAATATGCCGCCTTATTGGTGGGAATTACTTTTGCCGTGTTTCTCATGGTACAGATGACATCCATATTTACTGGTATTCTCACAAAAGCTTCCTCAACAGTCATTAACCTGGGAGCTCAAGTATGGGTGCTAGATCCAGCAGTAAATAACGTTGCAAGCAGCATCCCTATGCCCGATTATGTACTTGATGCCGTTCGCAGCATTGATGGTGTCAAATATGCTGTTCCATTATATTCCGGGGGTGCATTAGTCAAGCTTAAAAGTGGAACATTCCAATCCGTTACTGTTTTAGGCTTAGATGATAATAGTCTGGTCGGCCGCCCTGAACTGATCGAGGGTAAGATTGAAGATATCTATGCTGAAAATGCCTTCATCGTTGTTGAGGATACAGAAATTTCCAAATTAGAAAATCCTCGCTTAGGCACAGATTTTGAGCTTAATGATCATCGCGGCGTTATCGTGGGTATCGCCAAAGTAGCAAGTAGCGGCTTATTCGGAATTCCTACTCTTTATACGACATATAGTAGAGCGATTCAGTATATCCCATCAACACGATATACGATTGCTTTTATTCTCGTTGAACCGAAAAGTAATGACGCAATTCCCCATATTCAAAACCAAGTCAAGCAGCTGGGATATGAGGCACTCACCGAAGTAGAATTCATGCAAAAAATTTCCGATTATTATAAATATAAAACCGGGCTGGGAACAAATATTTTCATCATGACGATTGTGAGCTTCCTGGTCGGCCTATCAATATCAGGACAAACATTCTATACCTTCATACTGGAAAATCTCGAAAAATTTGGTGCACTGAAGGCAATTGGTATCAAGGGAAAAGAACTCGTTTATATGATTCTTTTTCAAGCTGCACTCGCAGCGGGTATTGGATATGGATTAGGAGTGGGTTTTTGTACTCTTATCATCACCATCGCAAAACTCAAAGTTCCAGATTATTCCGCCAATATTACTTTTACTACCCTGTCTTTTGCGTTTGTAATGGTTCTGATCATCGCTGGAATCTCGAGTTATGTTGGAATAAGGAAGGTGTTAAAGATTGAGCCTTTCGACATTTTTAGAAGCTGAATCAAACTGACTTCAAAATCGGATAGTCAAAATATAGCTCATAGAATGAATGAGTTTAATTATGGAAACGCTATCTTGTCAGATAGAACGGCCATAAGCATTACCTGATTTAATTATTCCAGTTTTTTATAAATTAAATAATGACGTGAAGCCTGCAATCTCTGCTAATGAATTAACGAAATGGTTTGGTGAAGGTGATCTCAGAACCTTTGCGGTAAGAGAGGTCAGTTTCGAAGCTTACTTCGGGGAAATATTATTTATTGTAGGGCCATCAGGAAGCGGAAAAACGACATTATTGAGTATGATTTCTGGTGTGCTACGTCCAAATTCGGGAACCGTAGCAATAGATTGTGTGGATATCTGGAAGCTGACACCAGATCAGATCGCTGAATTCCGATTAAACAAAGTTGGCTTTGTTTTCCAGGATTATCATCTCTTTCCGCGCCTCACTACAGCCGAGAATGTCGCTATTCCTCTAATCCTGAAAAAACAGAACTGGGATGAATCCATCAAAGAAGCAGCACATTACTTAGAGATTGTAGGGCTCAAAAACAAGGCGGATCTTCCGCCGGTGAAGTTGAGCGGTGGGGAGCAGCAACGTGTTGCATTAGCTAGAGCTTTGGTCAGTCAACCGGATTTAATGATCTTTGATGAGCCCACCGCCTCGCTGGATGGGGATACCGGACGGCGTATCATGGATTTTTTGAAAAACAACATTCTCACAGATAAGCGATGTATATTGATTGTTACTCACGATAATCGTATTTTTGAGTATGCCGACAGGATGATGAGAATGGAGGATGGCAAAATTGTCGGTATCGAGCAAGGGAGAAATGATTGAGAAACCAGATCATTATCGTCATTGCCATATGCGGAGTTATTGCTGGTTGGGTGAGCGCCTATCTATTCAGTACACAAAAGAAACCACAACCACCTCTTTTCAATCCGGCGCCCAACCCTTATGCCAAGGGGATCTACTCGACGGGCATTATCGAGAGCTATCAACCCACAGGAGAAAATATCAATCTTTATCCAGAAGTTGCAGGCGTCATTACTCAAATTTTGGTGGCTGAAGGACAAGCCGTTAAGCAGGGAGAGTCTTTACTCCAAATAGATGACTCAATTCAACGCGCAACTGTGGAGCAACAACGTGCACAATCCGAGGCAGCCTATGCGCTGCTGGAAGAATTAAAAGCCCAACCGAGAAAAGAAGTTCTGGAGGTTTCTAAAGCGCAACTGGATTTTGCGAGAGCAAATCTAAAAACTGCTGAAACCCAATTAGAAAAACTGCAAAACTCCCATGACATGGATCCCAAATCGGTCAGCAAAGATAGTCTGGATAATGCGATCAATGCCGCCAAGGTTGCCAAGGCCAGTCTTGAGATTGCCCAGAGAAATTACAATCTGACTAAGGCTGGAGCCTGGAGTTACGATATCCAAAGCCAGGAACGGCAATACATCGCTTTATCCAAAGCTTATCAGGCTGGCAGTGCTTTGCTGGCCAAGTATACTATTAGAGCACCAGTCAATGGCGTCATCCTGTCAATAAGAGCTGCAGTGGGTAGCCATATATCACCACAAGGTGTCTATGATACCTACACAGAAAATTTCAAACCCATTATTGCCATGGGTAATGCAGAAGACAATCTGGCCGTTAGATGCTATGTCGATGAGATCCTGATTCACCGACTTCCTGATGGATCAAAAATGAATGCACAAATGTCGATTCGAGGTACCAACATTCGTGTTCCTCTGCAATTCATTCGTTTGCAACCCTATGTTTCACCAAAGATCCAATTATCGAATCAACGAACAGAACGAGTGGATGTCAGAGTATTACCAGTTCTTTTTCAGTTTGAAAAACCAAAGGATTTTCAGTTGTACCCTGGTCAGCTGGTAGATGTTTATATCGAAGAGAGTGAATGATAGCGAAAACCCAAGACCATTTATTCCATTTCCAAATCAAATATGACGCCATGACGCGAAGACGAGCCGCAGACAGTATAAATAATACGGCAAGATAAAGCCGACAAAGTCAGGTTTAATTTAGGAATGGAATAATAATGGATCTTGAAAGAAAGGGCGTACGTTGGAGAACGAGGACCCGTAAATGTACGAACGTTTTTTTCATGTCAAGGCAAAGTGCATAGTAGGCGGACTTTGGGTAGTCTGGCTACTGACAGCTACAGGTTGTGCTGTTGGACCCGATTTTGTTCGCCCGCAACCACCAGAGACTGATCGCTATATACCTGGCAAACAATTGCAAGAGACCGTCTCGGTAGATGATCAGATCCAGTATTTTGAGTACGGTGCTGAGATTGCAGCTGATTGGTGGCAGCTATTCAAGTCTCCCAAGCTAGATGCATTGGTGAAGGAGGCAATCACCAATAATTCAACCTTACAAGCGGCACAGGCAGCTTTACAGCAAAGCCAGGATAATTTGCGCGCAGGTTATGGGACTTTCTATCCGCAGATTGATCTCACAGGAGGGGTAAGTCGCCAAAAATTCTCGACTGCTCGCTTTGGGATCCCTGCTAGCGCAGTATTCAATCTTTACACACTTTCTGCCACCGTTAGTTATACCCTAGATGTATTTGGAGGCCAGCGGCGTACTGTAGAGAGCCTCAGCGCCAAGAGGGATATGCAACGCTATACAGTACTAGCTACCTATTTGACTTTAATTGGCAATATAGTGAATACCGTGATTGCCCGGGCAGCTTACGAAGCTCAGATTCAAACAACCCAGCAATTGATTGAATCACAGCAAGCGCAAATCAAGCTTACTGAATTCCAGTTGCAAGCAGGCATCATCACCTACGAAAGTCTAGTCAACTTGAGAACACAGCTCGAAGTACTGGAGGCCTCGCTCCCCCTGCTCAAACAAAAGTACAGCCAAGCAGAGCACCTACTTGCTACATTGATCGGTCAGCTCCCAGGAGAGCGTGAGCTTCCAAGAATAGATTTGGCTGACCTCTCATTGCCCACTAACCTACCCCTGACGCTACCTTCCAGCTTGGTACGCCAGCGCCCTGATATTTTACTGGCTGAGGCTCAGTTACATGAAAACAGCGCTAATATTGGTATTGCTACTGCAGCTATGTTTCCCAGTTTCACCTTGAGTGGTACTTATGGTCAAAATAACCGCAATCTCCTGGACATTTTTCTAAGTAGTGGTAACTTCTGGAGCATCGGCACCAATTTTGTTGCACCGTTATTTCGTGGTGGCATCTTATGGTTTCAGCGTAAAGCGGCAATCGATGCCTATGAACAATCCCGTGCACAATATCGTCAAACTATCCTTGATGCCTTGGGTCAGGTGGCTGATGTTTTGCTTGCATTGAAATATGACGCTGAAGCACTGCAACATCAGTCACAAGAACTTAATTTAGTGCAAGAAAGGATGCAGTTAATACAGACTAATTATCAGGCGGGTCTCGTTAATTACCAACAAGTTTTAATTACACAAAGTCAGTATTTTCAAAGCAAGTTAAACTACCTCCAAACATTAGCCCTGCGTTTCCAAGACACTGCCGCTTTATTTGTGGCGCTGGGTGGCGGATGGTGGAATTTTGAAGAGAAAAAACTATCATCCCGAGATAGCGAAATCTTATTCGATGTTCAGCTACTAGAAGAAACGGGTAAAGTAAAAATGGAGCACTGAGTTAAATTACCTCCGGCAGAGCCGGAGGCTTATTTCTGTTAGCCCCTCAAGGGGGCAAGAATTGGCGCCACCTAAAGGTGGCATCACATACCAAGCTTGAGCTGATCATAATGTTCATCCTCCTTCTCTTGATGTCGGATATATTCTCTAACCATCTCTTCATCCAACCCTGCGGTCGATACAAAATAACCACGCGCCCAAAAACTTTCACCTGTGAAATTCCTCGATTCCCCCATAAACTTTCGTGCTATCGATATTGCACTTTTCCCCTTGATATACCCTACTACGTAAGACACTGAGTACTTCGGCGGAATACTAATGCACATATGTACATGATCAGGCATTCTTTCTGCTCAGCTAACTCGTGCAATACCTTCCCAAGGTGCTTTCGTATTACTCCAAATATCACCTTTTTCCTTCTCTTCGGAATAAATACAACGTGGTACTTACAGTCCCATGTTGTATGGGCCAAACTCTGATAATCTCTCATTTGATTCTCCTGGCTCTTGATCAAGCTAAAAGAATCAAGGTGACCGTATCACACGGTCAAACCTTTAATAGTCCCCCGGCAAAGCCGGGGGATTACCTCGTTTATTTATTTTTCTCCCTTCAACAAATCCATCCAACCTGGATTCCTTAGTTAGATGGGATGAAAAGATTATAATATTCATAATGTTAATACCAACATGAGTGATCAACTAAGGAATCCAGGTTCAAACCAATATCTTCCAGGAAAGGTATTCACCCGAGCGCAGCGGAACCAGTGATTCTTCCCCAAATTTTAGTTGCTCAGGAATTTTCCAGCTTTCCTTGATCAGGGTCACACGATCAGTATTACGCGGTAGGCGGTAAAAATCCGCACCATGAAAGCTGGCAAATGCTTCCAGCTTATCCAGTGCACCTGCTTGTTCAAAGGCTTCTGCGTAAAATTCAATCGCTGCATGGGCAGTATAAATGCCCGCACATCCACAGGCACTTTCCTTACTCGATACTGGATGCGGAGCACTATCTGTGCCAAGGAAGAATTTGGGATGACCACTGGTCGCGGCCTCAATCAAGGCAAGGCGGTGAGTTTCCCGTTTCAAAACAGGCAAACAATAATGATGAGGTCGGATACCACCTAAAAATAGAGCATTGCGATTGAACAACAAGTGATGAGCAGTAATAGTAGCCGCGATATTTTTCGGGGCTGCACGTACAAACTCGACAGCTTCACGCGTCGTGATATGCTCGAATACGATGCGCAACCTCGGAAAATGTTGTATAAGCGGCTGCAGCACCCGATCGATAAAAACGCTTTCTCGATCGAATACATCGATCTCAGTGTCAGTTACTTCACCATGCACCAACAGTGGCATACCAAGCTGTTCCATTATTTCTAAGGTTGCTAAGCATCTTGCAATATCCGTCACACCGGCATCGGAGTTAGTCGTCGCACCAGCGGGATAGAGTTTGACTGCATGCACAATACCACTCTCTTTAGCCCGTCTGATTTCTGCTGGAGGAGTATTGTCAGTCAGGTAAAGGGTCATGAGCGGTTCGAAATGTTCCTGCATAGTCTCCGGCAAGGCCGCAAGAATACGTGCTCGATAGGCTGCTGCCATCTCAACGGTGACAATCGGTGGTCTGAGATTGGGCATGATGATCGCTCGGGCAAACTGTCGAGCAGTATTAGGCAAGATATCCTGCATTTGCTTGCCATCACGCAAATGCAAATGCCAATCGTCAGGGCGAGTAAATGTTAGAGTTGTTCCCATAAAAGTGTCACGAGTCTTTGATAGCTAGGATAATGCTTCTTTCTTAGACAAAGCAAATGCATACAACTTTTTTTTGTTTTCTCCGGTAATCTCGGCTGCCAGTTGTACTGCCTGCTTCAAGGGCAAATTTTTCATCAAGATATGCAGCGTATGTTCTGCCTGCTCGGTAATCAGTTTGCTATCTTCTATTGCTGCTGGAGACAGTAGCAATATGAATTCACCCTTTTGCTGATTTTCATCAGATTGCAGCCATGTCAGGGCGTTACCCAAATCGGAGGTATAAATTGTTTCGAATAATTTTGTAAGTTCCCTGGCAATTGTTATCTGACGCTGTTCACCAAACACTGCAATCATGTCAGTCACACATTCCAGCAAGCGATGCGGTGCTTCATGAAAAATCAGGATACAGGATGTTAAGGATTTCAATGATTCCAGCTTGCGTTTGCGTTCACCCGGCTTAGTCGGCAGAAAGCCATAAAATAAAAAATGAGGTGCTACTGTGCCCGAAGCCGAGAGCGCACACACGGCTGCATTTGCCCCTGGAATGGGTACGACCCGATAGCCTTGTTCTCTGACATGATGAATCAACAGCGCACCGGGATCAGAAACACCGGGGGTCCCTGCATCCGTTACCAAAGCAACTGATTTTTGCGCTGCCAGCATAGTAATGATTTTCTCGGTAGCAGCACGTTCGTTGTGTTGATGCAGTGTAATCAGCCGGGTATGAATCGCGTGATGCACCAGCAAGCGTTGTGTGATATGAATATGCTCAGCCGCAATGACATCGACTGCCGCCAACACATCCAGTGCGCGCAAACTGATATCGCGTAAATTTCCAATCGGTGTGGCAACTACATATAATGTGCTTTTGGTCAGCATTCTTGATGTTGGTCGGTTTCTTATTTCATTTCCAAATTAAACATGACGCAAGAGCGAGCTGCGAACAGTATAAATAATACGGCAAGGAGAAGCCGACAAAGTCAGCTTTGATTTAGAAATGGAATTATCCTAGATTCCTCAGTTGATCGCTCATTTTGATGTTAACATTATGAATATAATAACCATTCCTATAAATTTCATTCTCACCTTCTGGGTGTTTCCGCTACGGGACGGATTGCGCGATTTTGCAAGCACATGGCTGCGTTGCAACTCCTTGGAATGGAACGATCATTCCGCGTCGTTGCGCCTTGCCCTGCACTCGCAAAACCACACACTCCATCCCGCCCAACTGAGGAATCTAGGATTATATTTTCCAATACGAATTGTCGCACAACCTCAACATATTCAGACTCCAAAAATAAGTCACCATGAAAGGAAATGATGCAGAACACTTGGCCGCCCTGTTCTTGCAACGTCAGCACCTGGTTCTGCTCGAAAAAAACTACCGCTGCCGTTTTGGTGAAATCGATCTCATCATGAGAGAGGGAGCAACATTGGTTTTCGTCGAAGTCAGAATGCGATCAAATAATTCCTTTGGCGGTGCTGCAGCCAGCATTACGACAGCCAAGCAAAGCAAGCTCATTCGTGCTGCCCGACACTATCTATCCAGATTGAACGCTACACCTCCCTGCCGGTTTGATGCCGTCCTGCTGACAGGTCATCATGATCAGAAGATAGAGTGGATTAGGGATGCGTTTGGCGAATAACTAATCATCCTATAAACCGCTTTTAGGATGATACCAATTCTAAATCAAAAATGGCTTTGTCAGTTCCACCTCATTCTTAGTTTGAGAATGGGATTATCAGTATCTTATTCCATTTCTAAATCAAACCTGACTTTGTCGGCTTCTCCTTGCCGTATTATTTATACTGCCTGTGGCTCGCTCTTGCGTCATGTTTGATTTGGAAAGGGAATAAGTCATTACAAATTGATACTGCGTCCGCCATCCACTACAATGATCTGACCGGTAATAAACGGTGCATCCGCAATCAGGAAATACACTGCTTTGGCAATATCCTCGGGCTCTCCCATACGCTTGAGCAGCGTCCTGTCTATGATCTCTTTGCGTAACGATTGATCAATCCATTCTTCATGCTCTGGCCACATAATAGGACCGGGCGCTACGCCATTGACACGAATAAATGGAGCCAGCTCCAAGGCGAGCGATCGAGTAAGCGCAGCCAATCCACCCTTGGCTGCGTTATAAATCACATAGTTTTTTAAAGGATGTTCCACATGGATATCCACGATATTAACAATGCAACCGTGCTGCTTTTCCAAATAAGGTACCGCTGCCTGGGATAAAAACAAGGGCGCTTTAAGATTGCTACCGATCAAATCTACCCAAGCTTGTTCAGTCAGCTGACCAATCGGTGTAGGAAAGAAACTGGAAGCATTGTTCACCAATGCATCCAGTTTACCAAACCGCCGCACAGTTTCCTCAATCAAACCTGGAATTCGCTCCATCTCTAGTAGATCGGCCTGAACCAACTCAACCGAGTCTGGGCGCATTTGTTCGAGAGTTTGTCGTAACATTTGTGCATCATTCTGTGAAGAGCGGTAATGTACCATCAGATTCGCACCCTGAGCATGCAATTTGCAACAAATGGCCGCTCCCACCCGTTTCGCCCCGCCTGTAACCAGAATCACTTTGTTTTTCAAAGTCATTCACTATTCCCCTTTCACATGCGCAACATCATTTATAATCTTTTTTATAATCTACCATAAACAATACCGTTCCACCCACATGCCTCCCATTACTTTACCTTCCCCCAGCGAAATCGCACTTCAACATAGTGAAGCGTTACAAAACACTATTCAGACAAGAATTAATACCGCAGGTGGCTGGATTTCATTTGCCGATTTTATGGAAGCTGCGCTCTACACGCCTGGTATGGGCTACTACAGTGCTGGCGCCACTAAATTTGGTTATGCCGGCGATTTTGTCACGGCACCAGAAATCTCTTCATTATTTGGTAAAACTATCGCGCGGCAGGCTGCGCAGGCATTTGAATTGGTCGGTTACAGCGATATTCTGGAGTTTGGTGCAGGCTCCGGCAAGCTGGCGCTTGATCTGCTGCTTGAACTGGAGCAATTGAACCATTTACCAAGACAATACTTTATCTTGGAAGTTAGCGCTGATTTACAGCAGCGGCAGCGCGAATTACTCGAAAAATATGCACCGCATCTTGTTCCATCCGTTCAATGGCTTACCAGCTTGCCACACGAATTTGACGGACTTATGCTGGCCAATGAGGTGCTCGATGCCATGCCGGTTCATTTAGTGGCATGGCAAGATCATCATCTCTACGAACGCGGTGTTACCTGGAATCAGCAGGCTTTTGAATGGCAGGAGCGTCCTTTGATTGCCGGAGAGCTGTTTGAGATTACCCAGGAATTACCATCATTTAAAGATGCAATGAATCACGATTCCTTCCGCTACCTCAGTGAAATCAGTTTAGCTAATCGACATTTCATGCGCAGTCTGGCGCAGATACTGCGCCGAGGAGTCATTCTGCTGATTGATTATGGCTTTGGACAAAGCGAGTATTATCATCCGCAGCGCAGCCAGGGTACACTGATGTGCCATTATCGTCACCATGTTCACGATAACCCCTTTTATTTGCCAGGATTGCAGGATATCACCAGTCACGTTGATTTTAGCGCGATCACCGAGGTTGCAATGGATAGCGGTCTGCAGTTACTTGGCTATACCACCCAAGCACACTTCTTGATCAATTGCGGTATTACCGAGATCCTTTCTCAAACACCAGCTGACATTCCCCACCAATACTTGCCATTAGCCAATCAATTGCAAAGATTAGTCAGTCCAGCTGAAATGGGTGAATTATTCAAGGTGATCGCTTATGGCAGAGGGATCAATCAACCGCTAATGGGATTTATCCAGGGGGACAAAAGCCGGTTATTGTGAAAGAAATCAACCTAAAAATCGCCGTTGGATGGGGCGGAGCGTGCGGTGATCCAGGTGCGAGGCAAGGCGCGATGAGGCCGCAGGGTCACTCCCTGCAACGAAGAGCAACGCCGTATTCGCGCCTGGAGCGATATACGATGCACCTCGTAGCGGTCTCATCATTCTGGTGAATGAGAAAATCTCGAAAATGTCTCTATATGTCATGAGCTTAACTCACCAATCAAGCGGTCAATGGCGGTTTTTAGGTTCAATATTGAGGTAAAAATGTGCCACCCAGTTCGATATCCGCATGCTTTACCACCGATAGCAGCGTAGCGCAGGCCGCACGCATACTCGGCGCAAGACGCAGCAAGGTACTCACATTGACGGATCGGCGCAAAATCAATGTCAGCAAGTGGGGAACGTTCACACTGCCATCAGGATAGACCGCACCCATTAAGGTGGGTGGAGGGGAAAACTCGAGAGGATCGGTAATAGCACGTACCGCTACAAAGGGAATACCCGCATTGGCTGCGATCTCGGCAATGGCCCCACTTTCCATATCGACAGCACAGGCACCATTTTTTGCAGAAAATTCCCGTTTCTCGGCTTCCGAAGTCAGCACCTGCTGACTGGTAGCCAAGGTGCCTCCCGCGATTTTCACGTGTTCAGGTAAATGCTGCATGATGCGGGCACGCCATTCCAAGGCAACGGGGTGGGAATATTCCGCATGGATACGTTCAGGAAGAACCAGATCACCAGGACGCAAAGTTTCATCCAATGCACCCGCTACGCCAAAGCTCATGAGGGCTGATACCCCTCGGTCGCGCAATCCAGCTGCAGCTTGCCGGGCAGCTTTGCTCCCCATACCACATACCCAGATTGCCGTTCCTTCTCTGAGATGGACCATTTCGTTGAAAGGCAGTCGGCGTGGGGTGATGCATTTTGCTTCCGCGCGCATTGCCGTGACAATGCCTACCAGGCTCACGAAGGATTTCTCCCAGTCAGCGCACGATATCGTATCAACGCCCACAAGGGGAAATATTTTGAATAACCATGATATTTCAAATAAAACACGCGAGGAAAGCCTGGTGCCGTAAACCATGGCTCGTACCATAATCCATCAGTACTCTGCGTCTTGATCAAATATTTAATCCCTTTCTCAACTGCATGATTGTGTACTTCTCCAGCAGCCATCAGACCAAGTAATGCCCAAGCAGTCTGAAACGAGGTACCCTGCTCTAATTGTCCGGCGCGCTGCGGATCGAAATAGGTATCATTGGTTTCGCCCCAGCCACCATCATCACGCTGAACAGATTTTAACCACTGAACCGCACTACGAATAGCCGGATGCTCCTTATCAACATTTGCTAGCCGCAGGGCTTCCAACACTGACCAGGTGCCATAAATGTAATTACTTCCCCATCGACCAAACCAAGCACCACTGGTTTCTTGCTCGCTAAATAAATAGGCTAGACCACGTTCCACTACTTGCTTATATCGCTGATCGCCATACATCGCCAGAAAACCGGTACAACGAGCGGTCACGTCACTAGAGGGCGGATCAAGTAACGCACCGTGATCTGCAAAAGGAACCTCATTCAGATAATAATAAGTATTATCAATGTCAAAGGCGGCAAAGCCACCATTACTTGATTGCATGCCTGCAAGCCAGTCTGCTGCTCGCCTCATATTCTCTTGATAGTCAACGGAGCCAGCTTGATGCAACGCCCAAGCAACTGCTGCAGTATCATCCAGATCCGGGTAATGTGGATTGGCATACTGAAATGCCCAGCCACCGCCTGGCAAATCTGGCCGACTCTCACGCCAATCCCCAGGAGCATCAAGTATTTGATTAGGAATAAGCCAATCAAGGGCTCGTCGAATAGGTCGCTGATCAGCTTCGCGATCCTCTTGTAAGGCAAGACAGGTCAAAACGGTGTCCCAAACCGGGGAGGTGCAAGGTTGGCACCATGCACGTTCACCTTCATCAACCAGCAAACCCTGAAGCGCTAAACGGCATTGCCGGCGATAGGGATGATCGTCAGCATAACCAAGTAACGCTAATGCCTCATAGGCATTGACCATGGCAGGGAAAATTGCGCCTAAACCACACTCACCGTTGAGTCGCTCGATTACCCATTGCTCTGCACGACGTAATGCCCTTTTCCGTATAAAGGATGGAATCAGAGGTTCAAGTTTTGCGCCCAAGCGCTCCATATACAAAAAAAATCGATTAAGCGAGGTACGGATTGGGAAATAGTCTTGCTCCTCTTCGGGAGGTACCGTAAATAATTCACGGATATGAATGTTCCTGGGATTAGCTGCCCTGGCTCTTAAGGAACATAAAATAGAAAGCGGAATCATGACAGTACGCGACCAGTATGCCACTTTTCTGAGATGGAAAAGAAACCAGCGCGGGAACAAAATAATCTCAACAGGAACAAATGGAACACCCCGCCAGGGTATCTGACCATACATGGCAAGCAATAATCGGGTAAACACATTGGCACGTGCTGCCCCGCCATGTGCCAGAATGGCAGAGCGGGCGCGCACCATATGCGGCGCATCGGGAGAATCTCCAACAAGCTTCAATGCATAATAAGCCTTGACACTACAGCTTTGATCACATGCACTGCCATAATAAAGCCCCCAACCTCCATGCGCCATATCTTGTTGTTCACGAATAAAGCGAGCCAGTTTGTTTTCCAGGACAATATCTACTTCATCCATGAAATGCATCATGAGGATGTATTCGGCAGGAATCGTGCAATCTGCCTCTAAAGGAAAACACCAATGACCATCTTTCTTTTGCGAGTCAATTAATGCGTTGCGTGCTGAAGAGATTGCGTTACTCAGCTTTGTCGTATTAACTTGGTCTATAGTTGAATTGCTTGATTTCAACCATTGACCCATCAGGGCTGTCTTTTTTATGTTTATAAAGTCAAAGATTTGTTGTGACATTCTAGACATAAATATTAAAACCTCTATTCAACATATTGAAATATAGTCATTTTTAAAGATCTCTTTTTTGTTCAACTTAAATACAAAATTCTGATATCCAGTTGGGTTATAGCACAACAAAAAAGAATCGCTACAAAAACAAATCACTCCAGAAACTGATCTATTTAGCAACATCATTCCCCTCTTTCTCATCATCCACCTCTTCTATGTCTATATAAAGATGATTATAACGATCGGTGGGAGGGTTACCATCATAAATCAGGAATTCACGCTGCTGTGTATAAGCTTCGCGTACAAACAAGTAAGGATCCAAAGCCGATTGATCACGAATTTTCATTGGCCCTGAAAGTCTTGCGCGTTTGTCTACAGATCTTAAAAATAGAATGGGGATTATCGCAGGTCCACTGATTACATAACTCGCGTAAAACAAAGCATCAGTAAAGATACTCACCGGCAAATCCATGATATCTCGACTACTACTTGGTCCATGAATGGGAACAAATAGATAAGAACCGCTATTTAGCCCCCATACAGCCAATGTTTGCCCAAAATCCTCGTCATTTTCCTTAAAACCCATATGGCCTGCCATATCAGCGAGTCCAAATATACCGATGGTCGAATTGATCACGAAACGCATGCTGTCCTCGAACCCCTGGCGTACTTTCCCCTGCAGAAAAGCATTCAATGCTACATTTGGATAAGCAAGGTTTCGATAAAAATTCCCAATAGGACGCTGTATTGCATTAGGAACATGCTCTATATAAACATCTGCCACTGGCTCCAAAATCTTTCGGTCAATCACATCCGTAAACCAATAAGATTTACGATTAATGGATTCATAAGGATCAGCTACCTCCATCTCATTTTCATTTTTGGGTGTAGAAGTGCACCCTGTACAGAAAATGACCAGGATAGACAGCAAGATAACAGCTAAATGACTTTGTCTCATATCCAGAACCAGCTTTTTATCCTGCCAAAGTGATTGGCTAGGATATAGCCATTAAAATACTTGGCAGAATGGACTAAACAGAAATCAATAAACATGATCCATCACATATTTTTGTGTAGTGGTAGAGTACGCGTCACGTACCCTTCTTTAACCAACCATTCAACTTGATCAATCAGGGCCTGACGTATTGAGCTTTGCTGAAAACCCAATTCTTGCACAGTTTTATTACTCTCGAAAGACATGGAACGAGCTGCGAGCCTGACACCTGTCAATGGTGCCCTGGGAGGTTTATGAGTAATATAGTCAGCTGTCAATTTAGAAAATGCTTTCACAATTAGAGTCAGCCAGTGAGGAATGCGAAATTTTGGCATAGCCAATCCAGTAATATCCTGAATCAACAGCAATAAATCACCCAAAGTCAGATTCTCATTGCCCAAAATGTAACGCTCCCCTGGACGGCCATACTGAGCTGCCAGAATATGTCCTTTGGCTACATCCCGCACATCAACCAGATTAAATCTACAATCAAGATAGGCAGGTATTTTACAATTTAAAAAATACAGAATCATACGCGTGGGAGGCGTAATCCTTCGATCTCCAGGTCCTATAGGTAATGTCGGAGAAACAATCACTACTGACAATCCATTCCTTGCAGCGTTGAATGCTGTTTGTTCCGCAAGAAATTTTGAACGACAATAAGGTACTGGCATTTCATTCAGCTCTCGCCTGACCGAGGAATCAATAGGGTGATCTCCTTGTTGCTTACCAGTTAATATTGACTCAGTAGAAGTATATACCACAACGTCCAGATCCGCTCGTGCCGCCTCTGACAATACTTTACACGTCCCTTCATAATTCACACCTTGAATACGCGTTTGTCTTGCACCCATAAATCTGAATTTCCCGCCAAGTGATAGAGACGTTGCACACCTTTTAAGGCATGACGTACCGTATCAACATCAGTCACAGAACCTCGTATTACTTCCACGTCACTCGATAGAGAGATATCTTCAAGCTCTAATACTTTTACTGTCTCACCTTGTTCCAGCAGCAGCCTTACTAGATGTGCCCCAATAAAGCCCCCTCCCCCAGTAATGAGGGAGCAACCCCAATTTAACAAAACAATCCCTTTAAATCATACATTAGACAGGAAAGCACAACTTATAAACAAAAACAGTAAGATGTTGTGGCAAAAGGTACCCCAAAAAAGCTCGACCAAATTCAGCTTATGTCACAGCTTACTATATTTATCTTGTTTAAATTTGGCGCTCTCCGTGGACAACTTCAACCAGTTTTAAAGCTTGCAATTCCATTTCCATGACCAGTGCATCTACTTTGGCACGAAAATGCCGGTAGAAAATCATGCTGGGTATCGCCACAAGTATGCCAAAGGCAGCATTATACAATGCTACCGATATACCATGGGCAAGTTGTGCCGGATTACTACCTGTAGGCGCATTGGAACCAAAAATTTCGATCATACCAATCAGTGTGCCGAATAACCCCATTAACGGACTCAAGGAAGCAATAGTTCCTAATGTAGTGAGATAACGATCAAGTTCATGCGCCACTCCACGTCCAGCTTCTTCGATAGACTCTTTCATAATTTCTCGTGAACTGTCAACATTTCTGAGCCCTGCTACAAAAATGCGTCCCAATGGTGAATTATTCTCTAAGCGTGACAACATCTCGGCGTTTATTCCCGTTCTACGATACTCCTGTAATACTCTTGACAACAAATCTCTTGGAGCGACCTTGCTCAGACGAAGACTCCATAAACGCTCGCCGATAATGGCAATTGCAACAATAGAAGCAAAGATGATTGGCCATATCGGCCAACCGGCAGCTTGAATAATTGAAATCACGCGTTAACCTCCCAGATAGTGGCACTTAATATATTTTGTAATTACAAAATATATTGTTCAATAAATCAGATAGATTGTGAAGAATACTTAGATATTGAACGACTAGTTCGATGTGCCCACTACAGTAAAAATAAAGATTAGAAAGTAAATCAGGCCGTAATGTATCGTGACAATATATTTTCAGCAAGAATATATAAATATTTTTTTATTTATAATTTTTGTAGATAAGTTTATATATATGAATATAATGAATAAATAATTTTATTAAAACATTATTTTTTAATTTTCTAATTTTTTATTTCAATAAAAACATTTAACAACAGTATGTTACTTTAACATACTATTTTCTTAAAGATATTTTATTCATTAAACAATAATTAAGAAAAATATGGATTATTGTAAAATGATTAAATGAACTTTTCTTTTCAGCCTATTGGCTTTCAATCAGTATTAAGTGTCACCGAATTAAACCGGAGCGCAAGGGAAATACTAGAACATACCCTGCCGCTCCTATGGGTAAGTGGTGAAATTTCCAATCTTAAGCAATACCATTCTGGTCACTGGTACTTTTCTCTTAAGGATGCCAACGCTCAAGTACGCTGCGTGATGTTTCATCATAAAAATCAGTATCTGAACTGGCAACCTAAAGAAGGTATGCAAGTCGAGGTTCACGCTTTGGCAACACTTTATGAAGCGCGGGGTGAATTCCAACTAACCGTTGAAAACATTCGCCGCGCGGGGCTAGGATTACTCTATGAAGCGTTTGAACGACTCAAAGCTAAATTGGAACAAGCAGGACTATTCAACCCAGCTCACAAAAAAACACTGCCTACTTTCCCCAGGCAAGTCGGCATCATCACCTCACTCAATACTGCTGCATTACATGATGTGTTAACCACATTGCAGCGTCGAATGCCTGCATTACCCGTAATTATTTATCCTGCTCCGGTGCAGGGAGAAGGTGCCGCTGCTAAAATAGCCGCAGCAATCCACTTAGCCATGAAGCGGATGGAATGTGATGTGTTGATCCTCTGCCGTGGAGGCGGGTCAATTGAAGATCTGTGGGCATTCAATGAGGAAATTGTCGCACAAGCTATTTATGTTTGTTCTATTCCCATTGTAACGGGTATTGGCCATGAAACTGACTTTACTATTGCTGATTTTGTCGCAGATGTGCGCGCACCTACCCCTACAGGCGCCGCACAAATCATCTCTCCAAATGCTCAAGATATATCCAATCACCTCCGTCATTTAAATCATCGCATGCAGCATGGAATACAACGTGGCATTGAGCGCCGCATGCAAATGATTGATTTGCTGACGCACCGTCTGCAACACCCTGGCGATCGTATTTTCAATCAAGTAAAACATCTTCAGCACTTGCGGGAAAGACTTTTAAATGCTTGCTTAAGGAATATGGAAACATTCCGCTGGAAGCTAAATGAGTTTAATCGGCGGATGTATACCAGCGCACCCAATATTCCTATTCTGCTCAAGCAGCAATATGATATAGCGCTCCAGCTACGTCGCGCTGGTAAGCATAGAATCGAAATTTTAGAAAATAATCT
This sequence comes from Nitrosomonas sp. Nm33, assembly GCF_900107265.1. Classification (GTDB taxonomy): domain Bacteria; phylum Pseudomonadota; class Gammaproteobacteria; order Burkholderiales; family Nitrosomonadaceae; genus Nitrosomonas. Next base: position 28,688 of record NZ_FNPJ01000006.1, read on the forward strand.
TCAGCGCCAACAAGCGAACCTCGCTCATCTCAGTCCGCAAGCAGTATTAGCGCGTGGTTATAGCATTACATATACAGCTGATGGGTATATCGTGCATGACTGGAAACAAATTCATTCGACCGATGATATCCGGATCACTTTTGCTAAAGGATGGGCTCAAGCCAGGGTAACTGAAACAGGAAAATAGGTGTTGATAGACAATTTAGTAATAGTTGATGCAGACTGTGGCGGTGCTATCTCACTGATAAAGATTTGCCTAATTTTTATTTATTTACAAATTTAAAAGGAATTTAACTAATAATGCCCAGAATCTTTCTTACACTTGGTTCGATCAATGCATTTTTATGCGTTCTTCTCGGTGCTTTAAGCGCGCATGGCTTGAAACATACACTTACTACCGATATGCTCACTATCTTCCAAACCAGCGTGCAATATCATTTCTATCATGCGCTAGGGCTTATCTTAGTTGGATTGGTATTGTTATTCAATTTGCCACAATCGCGACTATTGAAGTTGTCAGGCTGGTTGATGTTTACTGGTATCGTGTTATTTTCAGGTACGCTTTATATCATAACTGTCACCGGAATACGTGGACTGGGCGTAGTCGCGCCATTCGGAGGTCTTTCTTACATGAGTGCCTGGCTGTTGTTTGCCTATGCGGTATGGACAGGAAAATAAAAAGCGGCGTCAACTAATTAATTTACCACATGATATTTCAGCATTTCTTTGCACCCTGCCCTCGCGGTCTTGAATCTGTGCTCGTCAGTGAGCTGGCACAACTCGGTGCTGCAGCTATTCAAACGTTACACGGTGGTGTTACGTTCCAAGGTGATTGGCGCATCTGTTATCGTGCTAACCTGGAAAGCCGTGTTGCTAGTCGTATCCTATGGCAAATTGCCAGTCAACCCTACCATAATGAAGCTGATATTTATAACATCACTCATGCGCTACCGTGGCATAAATGGTTTGGCCCGGAACTGTCTATACGGGTTAATTTGGCCGCAATAAAATGCCCACTGCGCAGCCTGGATTTCGTCACGCTAAAAATCAAGGATGCCGTTTGTGACAAATTCCGTGACGTTTGCGGTCAGCGCCCGAATGTCGATACCGTCAACCCTGCCATTCGTATTCATGGTTTTCTTGATGGACAGACGTTTACCCTCTATCTTGATACCTCAGGCGAGGCGCTGTTTAAACGTGGCCTAAGGAAGAACGCTGGAGAAGCGCCCTTACGTGAAAATTTAGCAGCAGGCATTTTATACCTTACTGGCTGGCAACCCGGTATTCCGCTACTTGATCCGATGTGTGGTAGTGGTACATTCTTAATGGAAGCAGCCCAGATGGCATGTCGCATTGCACCCGGTTCAGGACGGCATTTTGCATTTGAGAAATTTAAACTACTGGATGCTGTATTATGGGAACAGCTTAAACGATCAGCTCAGGCTCAACAACTCCCTCTTACACCTCAGCTCATTTTTGGTAGTGATTTATACGGCTATGCACTCGCTCATGCTCGCAACAATCTGACTGCCGCTGGATTGATCGATGTCGTCAGCTTGAAACAGGCCAATGTGCTGGAAATAGCTGCCCCAGCCGCAAGTGGGATTATCGTGACCAATCCTCCTTATGGGGTACGTATCGGTGAGCAGCAAGCGCTTGCACAACTTTATCCCAAGCTAGGAGATGTGCTGAAAAAGAAATTCTCTGGTTGGAACGCTTATATTTTTACTGCCGATCCGCTCTTGCCCAAATTAATACGACTGACTGCATCACGTCGTATCCCATTATTTAACGGTGCTTTGGAATGCCGTCTGCTCGAATATAAAATAATCAGTGGCAGTATGCGAAAGAAAACTAAAACCATTGACTGTCAGCAATCTGATACCACCATATCTTGAAATATTATTTTCATAAAATTACCTATCGCTTAAATATCCCCTAATTATTTTCAACTGAAATGCCTTAAAGAAACAAACCGATGCGAATCATCTTCTTACTGATTTTTCTGAGTTGCGCAGGCTTGATTGGCTATGCGCTCTATCTGCAATGGGTAGAAGGATTACTGCCATGCCCCCTTTGTGTAGCACAACGAATCGCTTATTGGTGCGTCGGGCTGACTGCACTATTTGCTTTCCTGCATAATCCCCAGAAAATCGCGCGCAGGATATATGGCAGTCTAATGCTCATCTTTGCTCTGCTTGGTGCCATCATTGCAGGTCGTCATGTCTGGCTGATACGCTATCCTGACTCCTTTGAGTGTGGCATCAGCCCAGAGGAGGCTTTTCTGAATGCATTACCCATCGCTGAGTGGTGGCCTAGTATGTTCGAAGCCAATGGCGACTGCGCAGATGTCAGCTGGCAGTTGCTGTCACTTACTATTCCAGATTGGTCGCTTGCAGCTTTTTTGCTGCTGACAAGTGCGACTATTTTTCTGTTGCTGACTAAAAGAAGTTGATTCGAGAACTAGATAAGACACAACAATCATAAAGTACAGAAGTTACCTAATGCGTGGTAATAATCCCTGTCTATTAAGCAATACACTGCACTCATTGGGTATTTAACCTAAATACCGCAGTTGACCGCTTGATTGGAGAGTTAAGTCCATGATATATAGAAGCATTTTAGAAATTTTCTCATTCACCAGAATGGTGAAGCCGCTACGAGGTGCATCATGTGTCGCTCCAGGCACGAATGCGGCGTTGCTCTTCGTTGCAGGGGACGGCCCTGCGGCCTCATCGCGCCTTGCCTCGCACCTGGATCACCACACGCTCCACCCCGTCCAACTGCGGTTTTTAGGTTTAAGCACAGACTAGCCTCGAGGATGATGTTTAGCATGCAGTTGTTTTAATCTTTCCCTGGCAACATGAGTATAAATCTGTGTAGTAGAAATATCTGCGTGCCCCAGTAATAGCTGGACAACTCGCAGATCGGCACCATGATTGAGAAGATGTGTTGCAAACGCATGGCGCAAAGTATGGGGTGATAGTGATTTAACGATACCGGCCTGCTGGGCATGACGCTTAATTAGATACCAGAAAGTTTGGCGTGTCATGGTATCACTGCGGGCAGTCACAAATAATTTGTCTGTCACTTTATTATTCAACAGAAATGGACGAGCCTTTTTGACATAATCGTTGACCCAGTAAAGTGCTTCTTCACCAAGAGGTACCAAGCGTTCCTTGCTGCCTTTCCCCATGACACGCACTATACCCATATCCGAGTTGACTTGAGCAACTCTAAGGCTCACGAGCTCAGATACACGTAGTCCTGTGGCATAAAGTACCTCCAGCATCGCACGGTCACGCAAGCCCAATGGCTGCGTGATATCTGGTGCACTGAGCAATGTTTCAACTTCTGCTTCAGTTAAGCTCTCAGGTAAAGAGCGTGGTAGTTTAGGGCTCTCGATATTGAGAGAGGGATCAATTCTGATTTTCCCCTGGCGCAGCAAGAAGCGATAAAATCGCTTCATACTTGATAATTCACGACTTGTCGTACTGGCTTTGGCCAGAGAAGAAACTCTGCTGGCTAGAAATGCCAACAAATCAGAATGGGTTGCTTCGATTAGCGATCGTGGATCTTGGCTTTGTTTAACTAACCATTCGCCTAATTGCCCCAAGTCACTGCGATAGCTTGCCAGCGTGTTAGGTGATAAACCATCTTCGAGCCACAGTGCATCGGAGAATTCATCTAATAACTTTGCATTTACATCAGATAAATTCATGCGCATTCATGGTTAAGGAGCCAGCGTTTGATATTAAGCGGCATACCATCGCTTGCGTGCATGAAGCCTCCCAGGCCACCGTTCTTGGCGATGACACGATGACAGGGCACAACGATGGGAAGACGATTTGCACCGCATGCTTGCCCAACTGCACGGGGTGCAGAATGTAATTGATGGGCGATATCGGCATAGCTACGCGTTGATCCACATGGGATTTGCCGAATGGCTTCCCATACTCGCTTTTGATGATGGGTACCCCCGATATGAAGTGACAGATCAAAAACAAATGCCGGATCATCCAGATAGGCTAGCAGTTGCCGGCAAACTTCTTCTGCCAACGGATTAGTTGGTGCGAGTGGAGGAATATCCAATGGTAGATAATCGATATCGGTCAACCAATCTTCTTCCGTACAGATACCCAATACAGCAAATGGTGTGACCAATCTTGCCTGATAATCCTTCATTAATCGGGATTCCAAGCCTGCCTTTGCCTCACTCATTCTTTCCTCCACTTCAAACTACACGCTTAAACCTTTGACGAACTAGCGGAGGGTAGCCAACAAAATCGCGCACCCCTCCATTTATTTATTATTTTCCGCTTAGCACATTTTGCAAAAGCAAATCATTGAGTCTTTTGACAAAAGATGCTGGATCCTCGAGTTGACCGCCTTCAGCGAGTAATGCCTGATCGAAGAGAATATTACTCCAATCAGAAAATTTTGCTTCTTCGAATTTTAGGCGTTGCACCATCGGGTGATACGGATTAATTTCTAAAATAGGTTTGGTATTGGGCACCTTCTGACCTGCAGATTTAAGCAGCCGTTCCAGATTGCCGCTCATGTCAAACGTATCTACCACCAAACAAGCGGGCGATTCGGTCAAACGGAATGTAACCCGTACATCCTTGATTCGCTCACCCAATACTTCTTTCATTTTCGAGGTAAGCTCCTTGTACTCGTCCGCTTCTTTTTCTTGTTCTTCTTTTTCTGCTTCGTCTTCTAATTTACCGAGATCAAGACTACCTTTGGCAACTGACTGAAGTGGTTTTCCAGCATGCTCAGGTAGATTGGCAACCAGCCATTCGTCCACACGCTCAGACAGCAGTAAGACCTCAATTCCTTTTTTGCGGAATATCTCCAGATGTGGACTGCTTCGAGCAGCTTTTAGATTATCAGCAGTCACGTAATAGATTTTTTCTTGCCCTTCTTTCATGCGAGCAACATAGTCATCAAGTGAAACTGTTTGCTCGTCAGTATCACTATGCGTTGAAACGAAGCGAAGTAATTTAGCGATACGCTCTCGGTTGGTGTAATCTTCACCTACACCTTCCTTCAATACCTGGCCAAATTCTTTCCAGAAAGTCTTGAATTTCTCGTGATCTTCTTCATTATCGCTATTGGCAAGATCTTCGACCAACCCAAGAATTTTTTTCACTGACCCTGCTCTGATATTATCAATATCTTTTGACTCTTGCAGGATTTCACGCGAAACATTTAGCGGTAAATCATTAGAATCAATGATTCCACGTACAAAACGCAAGTAATTGGGTAGCAATTTTTCCGCGTCATCCATGATAAAAACGCGTTTAACATACAATTTAATACCATGCCGACGTTCGCGATCAAATAAATCAAATGGTGCGCGTGATGGGATGTAAAGTAATTGTGTGTACTCCTGTTTGCCTTCTACCTTGGCATGAACATAAGCCAGCGGTGGTTCAAAATCGTGAGCTACATGTTTATAGAATTCTTCGTATTGCTCCTTTGTAATTTCACTTTTAGAACGTGCCCATAAAGCACTTGCTTGATTGATAGTTTCATCTTCATCGGTAATTTTATATTCATTATTTTCTTGTGACCATTCTTCCTTTTTCATCACAATAGGCAAGGTAATGTGATCAGAATATCTGCGAATGATCGATCGTATTCTTAAACCACTCAAAAGCTCATCTTCATTTTCTCGTAAATGCAAAATTATTTGAGTGCCACGATCTTTCTTCTCAACTGTCTCCAGCGTGTAATCTCCTTCGCCGGTAGATTCCCACTGCACACCATGTTCAGCCGTCAAACCAGCACGACGCGTAATAAGTGTCACTTTATCCGCTATGATAAACGCAGAATAAAATCCCACGCCAAACTGTCCGATCAAATGCGCATCTTTAGCTTGATCTCCAGTTAATGAATTGAAAAATTCGCGCGTTCCTGATTTAGCAATGGTACCGATGTTATCGATGACCTCCTGCCTGGACATGCCGATACCATTATCAGAAATAGTAACTGTGCGTGCTTCTTTATCATAACTAACACGAATTTTTAGATCAGAGTCAGACTCATACAAAGCAATATCTGTTAATCCTTCGAAACGTAGCTTATCAGCTGCGTCTGACGCATTAGAAATCAACTCACGTAAAAATATTTCCTTATTGCTGTATAAGGAATGAATCATCAGCTTTAAAAGCTGTTTAGCCTCAGCCTGAAAACTCATATGTTCTTTGTTTATTGCAGCCTGCATAGTTTTCTCCTTAAAAAATGCGGTAACATTGTGGGGGTAAATTGATAAATTTCAAGTTGCTAATTAAAGCAACAAACAGAAATAATTGGCTCCTTAAGTTTTATTTATTAATCAGAAAATTTCTAATCAACACAACCACTACCCCACGAAACTCAAGTTATGAAATTATCGCTATTTTTATTACTTTTTATCCTTATTTTTTGCAATAGCATACAAGCTGTTGCAGACGATACAGAGTTGCCCCTGGAAAAAATCAAATTGCCACCTGGCTTTTCCATCAGCTTATGGGCGAAGGTACCTGACGCACGCGCTCTAGCAATAGGCGACAAAGGAACTGTATTTGTCGGATCGAAATCTGCGGGTAATGTTTATGCTATCACGGATCATCATGGTAAACGACAAGTTAGAATTATTGCCAGCAAGCTTAAACTTCCTTCTGGTGTGGCATTTCATCAAGGAGCATTGTATGTTGCAGCAGTAGATCGTATTCTTCGTTATGATCAAATTGAAGAAAATCTTGAGCAGCCGCCTCAACCCATAGTTGTAACTAATAGCTTTCCCAAAGAGACGTTCCATGGATGGCGTTTTATAGCCTTTGGTCCTGACAATTTACTCTACGTCTCAGTGGGCGCCCCTTGTGATGCTTGTGAAGCAGATCAATCTCGATATGCACTCATCTCACGTATTATGCCTGATGGAAGTAACTATGAAATTTTTGCTCAAGGCGTGCGCAATTCTGTTGGATTCGACTGGCATCCTGAAACTAAAGAGCTATGGTTTACAGATATTGGAAGGCACTGGATGAGTGGCAAATTGCCACCTGATGAGCTTAATCATGCACCTAGTAAAGGTATGCATTTTGGTTTCCCCTACTGTCATGCTAATAATATTCTTGATATCAAATTCGGAGCAAAGCGTGGCTGTGAGCAATCAACTCCACCAGCTATTGGGTTGGAGGCGAATGTATCACCAATGGGAATGCGATTTTATACAGGAAACATGTTTCCAAATGAATTCAAAAACCAAATTATCATTGCTGAGCATGGCTCTGTAAATCAGCGAACACAAACTGGACATCAGTTGGAATGGATACACATCGATAACAACAAAATGCTCAAAAAAGAGGTATTTGCAACTGGTTGGTTAGAAAACGGGAGCGCCTGGGGAAAACCAGTGGATGTACTCGTAATGCCGGATGGTGCTCTATTAGTTTCTGACGATCAAGCTGGTGCCATTTATCGCATTAGCTATAGCAAGCCATAAAATTTAAAATGCTCCGCTACATTTTTTGGCGGAGCATTTTTGGGTACCTTAAACTGTTTGTTTTCTTAACCAATCCTTCGTTCTTTTCCCCCAAAAAGGGGATTTAATTTTGAAGAGATTAAAGCTTTGGGTGCTATAGCTACTTCAAACTGACTTTTTGCCACAGCAAAATATCTACACAGATTAGAAAATGTTAAGTAATCAGCATTAAGATTGATAGTTACAAAGTTTTGGCTATGCATTTACTGCTGAATAGCATAAAGACTCAGCCCCATGAGTGTTTGAGGAAAAATACCCAGCATGATCACTGCTAAACCATTAATACTGATCAAAACCTTGATATCCAGTCCAGACAAAATGGGCATATCAGTTTCAGGGGCATCGAAATACATAAATTTAATAATACGTAAATAATAAAATGCACCAATCAATGAAAGCATCACAGCTACTACAGCCAGCCATATATAACCAACACCTAATACAGCTTGCAGAACAGCTAATTTTGCATAAAAACCAATCATCGGGGGAATACCCGCCATAGAAAGCATTAAGAACATCATGATCAACGCCAGCCAAGGATTACGCTGATTCAGTCCTTTCAAATCACTGATATTCTCAGACTCAAAGCCTTCTCGTGAAAGCATCATGATGATGCCAAACGCACCTAACGTCATTAATACATAAGCCACAACGTAAAATAATGATGAGCTATAACCATTTTCTCCAGCAGCAATAAAGCCAAGCAACACAAAACCCATATGCGATATAGTCGAATAGGCTAACATCCGTTTAATGTTGGTTTGCACGATAGCAACGAGGTTACCAATGACCATAGATGCCACCGCTAGAATGACTAACATACCCTGCCAGTCGGTTACCAACTCTCCTAATCCATCAACCAGCAATCTCATAACGAAAGCAAAACCCGCTAGATTGGGAGCGGAACCCACAAATAGTGTCACCGCTGTAGGTGCACCCTGATAAACATCTGGTGCCCACATATGAAAAGGAGCTGCGTAGAGCTTAAAGGCGATTCCTGCAACAATAAACACCAAGCCTATAATCAATACAGCATGATCAATCGAGCCTGATTGGATAATCTCTGCTAGCTTGGTAGTATGCAAGGTACCTGTTGCACCATAAACCATGGACATGCCATACAGTAAAAAACCTGAAGCAAGCGCACCTAATACAAAAAATTTCATGGCAGCTTCAGTGGCAGCCGTTGAATCTCGCTGCAAAGCTACCATTGCATAAAGAGAAAGTGAAAGCAGCTCCAATCCCAAATAGAGGGTCATGAAATGACTGGCCGAAATCATGACCATCATTCCAAGCGTCGCAAACAAGGCAAGACTAAAAAATTCACCTTTAAACATGCCTCGCACGCCGATGTAGATGCGCGAGTAGATCAATACGACAGCCACAGTGGCGTAAACCATCAATTTGAGTATGTCTGACAATGCATCATCAACAAACATACCCGAAAAGGTATGATTACTATTTGAAGAAAAAGTAGTAAACGTGAGTACTGCGCAACCAATCAGCGCAAATTGTGCCAGAAAAAAAGCAAAATAACGTCTCTTTTCTCCCACAATCAGATCAACAAGCATAACTACGCATACCATTACCAGCAAAAATATCTCTGGATAAGCAGGAGTAAAATCAGGCGGTAGAAAATCCATTAATTGTCCTCAAATTCTGGGGAGTTAATCCAAATATGTTGTTAAAATTTTTATAATTTGCTAATTGTCATATGTTCCAGCAAGTTACCAATGGTAGCTTGCATTATCTCAGTTAACGGAAGCGGGTATACCCCTAACCATAATACTGCTAATGCCAGAATTGCTAATAACATAAATTCACGTTTAGAAATATCTTCTAATGCTTCTACATTTGCATTTGCCACAGCGCCAAATATGACACGTTTATACATCCACAGTGTATAAGAGGCTCCTAGAATAAGTGTCATAGCAGCAAAAAATGCATACCAGAAATTGACTTGAATAGTACCCATAATTACCATGAATTCTCCTACGAAACCACTCGTACCAGGTAAACCTGAATTAGCCATGGCGAATAACATGAAGAAAGCAGCAAATATTGGCATTTTATTAATCACACCGCCATAATCGGCAATCTGACGTGAGTGCAATCTGTCATATAAAACACCTACGCACAAAAACATCGCACCGGAAATGAATCCATGCGAAATCATCTGTACCATGGCACCTTCTATTCCAAGATCATTCAATAGAAAAAAACCGAGTGTTACAAAACCCATGTGAGATACCGAGGAATAAGCAATAAGCTTTTTCATATCTTGTTGCATCAATGCTACTAATCCAATATATACCACTGCAACCAACGACAGCAGGATCATCAAATCAGCAAGATATAAACTCGCATCAGGTGCAATTGGCAGCGAAAATCGCAGAAAACCATAACCACCTAGCTTCAATAATATTGCAGCCAACACGACCGATCCACCGGTTGGTGCTTCAACATGCGCATCCGGTAACCAGGTATGTACCGGCCACATCGGTACTTTGACTGCAAATGCGAGTAAGAAGGCGACAAATATTAGTATTTGCGGTGTCATTGCGAGCGGTAACTGGTGATAATCCAGTATTGAGAAACTGCCACCGGACACGTGATACAGGTAAATCAGGGCAATTAACATCAACAGTGAGCCCAGCAATGTATATAGAAAGAATTTGATTGCTGCATATACTCTGTTGGGACCACCCCAGACACCAATAATAATGAACATGGGAATCAGCGAGGCTTCCCAGAAAGTATAGAAAAGTACTGCATCCAATGAAGCGAATACACCGTTGACTATCCCTGACATAATCAGGAAAGCACCTAAATACTGGGAAATACGTTCACGAATGACTTCCCATCCGGCTATTACAATTAAAGGCGTAATAAAGCAGTTCAGTAAAATCAGTGGCATTGAGATACCATCAATACCCACATGATAATGAACATTCAGCCGCTCAAACCAAACATATTTCTCTACAAATTGCATCGTACTCAATGTAGGATCAAAGCGCATATAAAGCGGTAGCGCTACAATGAAGCCGATTATTGATCCTACGAGGGAGAGCCAACGTGCTAATAAGGGATTACGATCACTGCCAATTGCCAAAACAATCAGGCCAAAGATAATAGGCAACCAGATAACTAAACTTAATAGTGGGAATCCAACCAACATGATTATTCCATTTCGTTTACATGTAAATGCGTTTTTGTTTTTTTAGAGCACCATGAAAACTACCATCTGGTACTTTGTATTCTTTTTTCACACTATTTCTTTTCAGAAATAGAAAAGCCACAAACTCATTAAAATGAAGACACCTACAATCATGGTAAATGCATAATGATAAATGTAGCCTGATTGAAAACGTCGTGTCACAGAAGCTGTCAAAGCAACTACACGTGCTGTTCCATTGACAAAGAAACCATCAATGATTTTGACATCACCGATTTTCCACAAAGCAGTTCCTAGCGCGCGCGTCCCACCTGCAAATAGCCATGAATAAATCTCATCGATATAATATTTGCGATCGAGCAAAGTATAGATTGGACCTGATAATCTCTTGATTTTGGCAGGTAATTCAGTTTTATATAAATATAAAAACCAAGCAGTGAGGATTCCACCTAGTGAAAGCCAGAAAGGTGCGGTTGAGAACGCATGCAACATCATTCCTATGACCCCTGTAAATTCTGCTTCTAATTTTGCAATCGCTCCATGTGCCGGAAGTATCTTAATAGCTCCTGCAAAATAATCACCGAATACCATTGTTCCTATCAGCCAGCCAGCAGCAACAGTTGGTATCGCCAATACTATGAGCGGTACCGTTACAACCCGTGGTGATTCATGCAAATGGTCCCGCGTATGGGCATCCATTCGCGTTTCACCATGAAATGTCATGAACATTAAGCGGAAAGTATAAAGTGCAGTAACAAATACTGTTGCGAGTACACAAAAATGAGCGAACTCAGCACCTGGAATATTTGCAAATTTCACTGCTTCGATAATCGCATCTTTAGAGAAAAATCCCGAAAAACCGGGTACACCTGCACTTGCTAGTGCAGCAATGAACATTGTCCAGTAAGTAATGGGCATGTACTTTTTTAATCCTCCCATCTGGCGCATATCTTGCTCATGGTGCATTGCTATAATCACTGAGCCTGCACCAAGAAACAGTACCGCCTTGAAGAAAGCGTGAGTCATGAGATGGAAAATAGCGATCGAATAAGCCGATGCGCCTAATGCAACAGTCATGTAACCAAGCTGCGATAATGTAGAAAAAGCAACTACACGTTTAATGTCATTTTGTACCACGGCAACCAACGCCATAAATAAGGTAGTAATACCACCTATTACCAGGATTGTTGATAGCGCTGCTTCAGACAATTCAAATAAAGGTGACATCCGGGCAACCATAAAGATACCGGCGGTTACCATGGTAGCAGCATGTATCAAAGCGGATATCGGCGTAGGGCCTTCCATCGAATCAGGTAACCACACATGTAAAGGGAATTGAGCAGACTTTCCCATAGCACCAACAAATAACAAGAGACATATGACTGTCATCAACATCCAGGATTGTCCCGGTATGATTTCTATGGAATGCGCAGCCATATGATTTGCATGAGCGAATACGATTTCGTAATCAAGTGTTCCAAAATACATCAGGACTAAAGCAATGCCCAGCAAAAAACCGAAATCACCCACCCGGTTAACCAGAAAGGCTTTCAAGTTGGCATATATCGCAGTGGGGCGCGTATACCAGAAACCGATAAGTAAATAGGAAACAAGCCCTACCGCTTCCCAGCCAAAGAAAAGCTGTAAGAAGTTATTAGACATCACCAACATCAGCATGGAAAAAGTAAACAGCGAAATATAACTAAAAAATCGCTGATACCCAGGGTCACCATGCATATAACCAATGGTGTAGATATGTACCATCAACGATACTAAAGTTACCACTACCATCATAGTAGCGGTAAGCAAATCAATTAAAAATCCAATCTCGAAATGAATTTCGCCCAATACCATCCATGTATACACACTACCGTTATATGTATTACCTTGGTAAACATCGACAAAAATAACTAAAGAGGCGATTAGAGATATGAAAACTAATAATATAGTCGTTCGATGACTCCAAATTGTGCCTATAAAACGACCGAATAGTCCTGCAATGATTGCACCCATAAGTGGTGCCAGCGGGACCAGTAAATAAAGTTTTTCCATCTATGTTATAAAATATTAATTGTCAGTTATCAAACAGTTTTGTATTCTGTCAAGAGGCAAATGCTCCCCTTCTTAGCCTTTCAGCTCATCAAGATCATCCACATTAATGGTACGCAAATTACGAAAAAGCACTACCAGTATTGCAAGCCCAATAGCCGCTTCCGCTGCTGCCACGGTAAGGATAAAAAAAACAAAAATCTGCCCTGCTGTATCTTGGAGAAAATGAGAGAAAGCAACAAAGTTTATATTGACTGCCAACAGCATTAATTCGATAGACATCAATAGAATAATCACATTTTTTCTATTGAGAAAAATACCAACCACGCCTATCGCAAACAATATTGCACCAAGTACGAGATAATGAGATAACGATATCAACTAACCACCTTTTAATCTGAATATATATGATAAATGGTTTTATTTTTATATCTGTGTTACAACTTTTATTCTTTATTCTCAGAAGGCATAGAAATTATTCGTAACCGATCTTCTCGTTTTACAGCAACTTGTTTTGAAGGATTTGGTGATTTTTTATCGGTACGATAACGTAAAGTAAGCGCAATCGCTGCCACCATTGCTACCAATAAAATAACTGCCGCCAATTCAAATGCATAAACATACTCGGTATATATCAAACGCCCTAATTCTTTGGTATTACTATAATCAGCCTGGTGCGGTTGGGGAATTGGCATATTATCCAGATTGAACTGCCTTCCCATCAAAACCATACCCATTTCAATAGCTAAAACTAACGATAGTAATGCGCCAAATGGAAACCATTTCCAAAAACCTTCACGTAAACGATCAAGATTAATATCCAGCATCATGACTACGAATAGGAATAAAACCATTACAGCGCCTACATAAACTAATACTAATGTAATCGCAAGAAACTCAGCTTCCAAAAGCAACCATATTCCAGCAGAAGTAAAAAAAGCGAGTACTAACAACAATGCAGCATATACTGGATTACGTAGGGTAATTACCCCTAGCGCAGACAACACTAATACTCCAGAAAAAAAATAAAATATAAGATCCTGAAAATTCATGAGTGTCTTAATTTGTATGTTTATCGGTAAGGTGCATCGGCTTCTTTGTCTTTCGCGATCTGCTCCTCATAACGATCCCCAACTGCAAGAAGCATTTCTTTCGTATAGGTCAGATCACCACGTATCTCCCCGTGGTATTCAAGCACCCGTGTTTCAACAATTGCATCGACCGGGCACGCTTCCTCGCAAAAGCCACAAAATATACACTTTATTAGATCAATATCATATCGAGTCGTACGTCGAGTTCCATCTTCTCGCTGGTCTGATTCAATGGTAATTGCCAAAGCGGGGCATACCGCCTCACACAGTTTACAAGCAATACAACGCTCCTCTCCATTAGGATAACGACGCAGCGCATGCAATCCACGGAATCGCGGCGATTGGGGCGTTTTTTCCTCTGGATAATGTACCGTGATCTTAGGCGCAAATAGATAGCGCCCAGTAACTTTCATTCCTTTTAATAATTCAAACAGCAGAAATGATTTTAAAAAATGTTTAATACGTTCCATTTCTCTTCCTCCCTTTATTTAAACCATAGGTTCAGTGGGAATAATTCTTTACTTGAGTCAGGTAGCTGCAACAGTACGCCCAATATAAGAATCCATATCAAAGTAATCGGAATAAAAATCTTCCAGCCAAGACGCATAATCTGATCATAGCGATAACGCGGAAAAGTAGCGCGGAACCACAAAAAGAAAAATAACATAAACGCTATTTTCAATAACAACCATACTATTCCGGGTATAAAGGTAAACGGTGCAATATTCAATGGAGGAAGCCAGCCACCTAAAAACATGATACTGGTAAGCGTCGCAACCAGTATCATATTGGCATATTCTGCCAAGAAAAAGACAGTAAATGCCATTCCTGAATAGTCAACATGGAATCCCGCAACAATTTCTGATTCACCCTCAGCGACATCGAATGGAGCACGATTTGTCTCGGCCACACCAGAGATAAAATAAACCAAGAACATTGGAAATAAAGGAATCAGGTACCAATTCAGAAAACTATCACCTTGTTGGCCCTTAACGATATCTCCTAAATTCAAGCTTTGAGACATCATTAATACACAAACCAGCGCAAAACCCATCGCCAGCTCATATGAAACAAGCTGTGCCGCAGATCGCATCGATCCCAAGAACGCATATTTAGAATTAGAAGCCCATCCAGCTATAATCACACCATAAACGCCCAACGAAGTCATCGCTAAAATATAGAGCAGACCAGCATTGATATCAGCAAGCACGAGTTCAGGTGAAAAAGGTACTACTGCCCATGCTGCTAGGGCGGGTGCGATCGTAATAATAGGTGCAAGCAGAAACAAGAACTTGTTGGCGCCAGTGGGAATAATGATCTCTTTCATGATCGCCTTTACCGCATCTGCGATAGGCTGTCCCCATCCACGCAACCATGGAATTCCGAAAAAGGTTACTCGATTGGGCCCTACCCTAATCTGCATATAAGCGATAATCTTACGCTCAGCAAATGTGAGATAGGCAACCGCTAAAAGCAATGGCACAACAATCACAAAAATATAGAAAATGTTCTTTGCCAAAATAAAAGCTGTCATGCCCCAGTCAGCACCAAACATCTGCTCAAACAGCTGTTGTGTATAGTCCATCAACGAATCTCACTCGTATTTTTATAATTTTTCTACTGAAATTTCTCCAAACAACGCACCGAGGGCTATAGTATTGGAATGCGCGGAAGCTACACGCACACAATTGAAAGGTAGCTCATCATCACACGCTACTTCAAGCTGTACTTCACCATCACCCTGTTTTAATCTAACTATCTCGCCTTCGTTCACATTAAGCTGCTCAAGCAATACAGTGGGTAACCATACTTTCGGTGGTGCCGCATCACTAGTCAGCTGCAAAGATTCAGCACGTCGCACAATGGGATCTGCTTGATAAATTGGAACTTCTCCAATGCGCTGCAAACCAATCATTTCCTCGGAAGGTATATTTATCGCGTAATCTTTTAAATCATTATTAAGATATCTTGTGATGACATCTTCAGCTGGAATAACCTGTGCGCGAATTTGCTCCGATGTTTCGTAATCAAAGCCATCTAACTGCAACAAATTACCCAGTACTCGCAAAACTTTCCAGCCAGGACGTGTATCTCCCAATGGTGAAACTACACCGTTGAAACTTTGCACCCGCCCCTCTGTATTCACAAATGTTCCAGAAGTTTCAGTAAAGGGAGCAATAGGCAAAATCACATCCGCATAATTGGTAATATTGCCTCTAAAAGAGCTCAGAGAAACAACAAATTCAGCATTGTCAATTACTTTCATCGCTTGCTGCGGATTATATGCATCAAGTTCCGGTTCCAGATTCATGAGTATGTAAGCCTTGCAAGGAGGTACAGCGTTATTCGGGCTATTACCAAGCATTTGCGCTGCATTGAATGGAGGCTCAGCATGCTTGATCTCAGATCCCAATACACCTTGATTTGGAATGGCTCCTGCGAGATATGCACCTACACTGTTTGCAGCCTCACCGAGAAATCCAAAGCTCGCTCCTGCTAATTTGGCAATTACTTGTGCGATCGCATGGATATCTGCATAGGATGGATGATGTTGAGCTATATTCCCCAGAAAAATTGCAGCAGGACTATTAGTCAGCATGCTATTTGCAATTGTTTGTGCCTCATCAGTAACGTTCACTGCTTCCAGTGACTGCATGATATGCTTAGAAATCCCTTCGCTAGATTTAGCCTCAATCATCGCTTTAAGAACTCGCGCCAACATATTCACCATTTCAGAAGGTGCAATGATTGCACGATTCGCGACTCTCATTAATAGATCATCGTCCATCGGATTAATAATGTTGAGTTGCGCTCCATTTTTCACTGCTTGCCGAAAACGATGAGCCAGAAGAGGATGATCTTTGCGTAAGGTACTGCCAATGATCAGAACTGATTTCAATTGTTGAACATCAGCGATGTTCATACCTAGCCATGGCACTCCCTGAAGGTTGCTATCAGCCCGGAAATCCGCTTGGCGCACACGATGATCTATATTTCCACCCCCTAGCGCTCGTATTAATTTTTGTAATAAAAAGAGCTCTTCCAAGGTGCTATGAGCCGATCCTAAAGCTCCGATACCCTTTGCACCGTGTCTTTCCATCACTGATTTTAAGCCATCAACAGTAAATATCAGTGCTTCCGGCCAATCACACGAATGCCATTGACCATTACGCTTGATCATGGGAGTGGTCAAACGATCTTCCGAATTTAATCCTTCGTAGGAAAAACGATCTTTATCCGATAACCAGCATTCGTTAATTTCTTCATTCTCGCGGGGTAAGACTCGCATTACCCTGTCTATTTTTACCTGCACAATTAAGTTACTACCTAAACCGCAATGAGGGCTGATCGATTTTCTGCGCGATAACTCCCAAGTACGGGCAGAATAACGGAATGGTTTACTGACCAGAGCACCTACTGGACAAAGGTCTATTACATTACCTGATAATTCTGAATCAACCGTTTTCCCAACGAACGCCAAAATTTCTGAATGCTCACCACGACCTGCCTGGCCTAATTCCATGATCCCTGCAATTTCCTGACCAAAACGTACACAACGTGTGCAATGTATGCAGCGCGTCATATCTGTTGAAATAAGCGGGCCCAGGTTTTTATTTGTGACCACCCGTTTTGCTTCCTGGTAACGGGATTCACTGGCTCCATAACCAACCGCCAGATCTTGTAATTGACATTCACCACCTTGATCACAAATGGGGCAATCCAGCGGATGGTTGATAAGCAGAAACTCCATTACACCTTTTTGCGCCGTTACTGCCTGCTGAGAGTGCGTATAGACTTTCATTCCTTCCGTTGCTGGTGTCGCGCAAGCAGGTAAGGGCTTAGGTGCTTTCTCTACTTGTACCAAGCACATGCGGCAATTCGCAGCGATCGACAACTTTTTGTGATAGCAAAAATGAGGAATATAAATCCCGAGCTGTCTTGCACCGTCCATTACGGTGCCACCTTTGGGTACAGTTACTTGCTTACCATTGATTTCGATATTGATCATCGATTACAAACTCTCGGATTAATCACACATAAAAAAAACATATCGAGTTAGTGCTCATCACACCATACATTTCTTATGCTCAATGTGATACACAAACTCATCTCGAAAATGCTGCAGCATTGCGCGCACGGGCATTGCCGCTGCATCACCTAATGCGCAAATGGTGCGCCCTTGAATATTGTCAGCCAGATTGTCGAGCAGATCCAGATCTTCAGGCCTGCCTTTCCCGTGCTCTATACGATTGATAATACGATAAAGCCAGCCTGTTCCTTCCCTACACGGCGTGCACTGACCGCAGGATTCTTCATAATAAAAATAAGATAGGCGCTCCAGCGCTCTCACCATGCAGGTTGTGTCGTCCATGATAATTACCGCGCCGGAACCGAGCATTGACCCAGCTTTAGCGATTGAGTCATAATCCATATCCGTTTTCATCATCACATCACCCGGCAGAACAGGCATCGAAGACCCTCCTGGAATACACCCTTTTAGCTTTCTGCCACCGCGCATACCCCCTGCCATTTCTAATAGTTCCGCAAAAGGGATGCCTAGGGGCACTTCATAATTTCCTGGTTTATTAACATGACCTGATATCGAAAAAATCTTAGTGCCGCCATTGTTGGGTTTTCCTAACTGTAAGTATTTCTCTCCACCATGACGGATGATCCAAGGCACTGAAGCAAATGTTTCGGTATTGTTGATAGTTGTTGGTTTACCGTAAAGACCATAGCTTGCAGGAAACGGGGGCTTGAAGCGAGGCTGTCCCTTTTTGCCTTCTATAGATTCGAGTAATGCCGTCTCTTCACCGCAAATATACGCGCCATAGCCGTGGTGATTATAAAGCTGGAAGCTAAAATCCGAACCTAGAATATTGTTCCCAAGAAAACCAGCTAGGCGTGCTTCTTCGACAGCCTCTTCCATGCGCTCATAGGTCTCCCAGATTTCACCATGAACATAGTTGTAACCCGTTTTAGCCCCCATGGCATAAGCGGCAATCGCCATACCTTCAATCAAGATATGCGGATTGTATCGCATGATGTCGCGATCTTTAAATGTACCCGGCTCACCTTCATCTGAATTGCATACCAGATACTTATCCCCTTCGTATTGACGGGGCATGAAACTCCATTTCAAGCCTGTTGGGAATCCTGCACCCCCACGACCTCGCAATGCAGACTTTTTAACCTCTTCAATGACATTTTCAGGTGGTATCTTATTTGCAATAATTTTTTTGAGAGCAGCGTAACCATCACGCTTAAGATAGCTTTTCAATCTCCAGTTCTCAGGATCAGTGGGATTCACATCGGCCAGAATCACTTGAACAGACTGAGTCATTTGCGCAATTCCTCCAGCAATTGATCTATTTGCTCATTGGACATAAAACTACACATTTGCTTGTTATTAACCAGCAAAACGGGAGCATCTCCGCACGCCCCCATACACTCTCCTTCCTTTAGGGTGAAGAGTCCATCAGCAGATGTTTCATTAAATCCTACTCCAAGCTTTTGCTTTAAATAATTCGCTGCATCATTTCCACCCGACAAAGCACACGGTAGATTAGTACATACTGTAAGCTTATATTTACCTACCGGCTTCAAATTGTACATGTTGTAAAACGTTGCAACTTCATATACTGCAATAGCTGGCATACCTAAATATTTGGCAATGAAATCCATGGTTTCGGTAGCGAGCCAGCCTTTCTCATCCTGCGCAATAGCAAGTGCGGACATGACTGCCGATTGTTTCTGGTCAGTAGGGTATTTTGCAATCTCTCGATTTATTTTTTCCAAGGATTCAGTGCTTAACATTTTTTCTTCTATTTATCTGTCTATTTCACCAAAAACAATATCTTGTGTACCTATAATCGCAACTAAATCAGCAATCATGTGACCACGTGACATTTCATCTATAGACGCTAAATGAGCAAATCCTGGTGCACGAATTTTTAAACGATAGGGTTTGTTAGCACCGTCAGAGATAATATAGATACCAAATTCTCCTTTGGGATGTTCAACTGCAGCATATACTTCGCCAGGTGGAACATGAATACCTTCAGTGAAAAGCTTGAAGTGATGAATCAATTCTTCCATGTTTTGTTTCATGGCCACACGCGAAGGAGGTGCAACCTTATGATTATCAGTTATAACTGGACCAGGATTGTGACGCAGCCATTCAATACATTGCTTGATAATCCGATTGGATTGCCGCATTTCTTCTATACGCACTAAATAGCGATCATAACAATCGCCATTGACCCCTACCGGTATATCAAAATCAAGTTGGTCATAGACTTCATATGGCTGTTTCTTGCGCAAATCCCATGCCACTCCGGAACCACGCAGCATTGGACCCGTAAAACCCAAAGCTTTGGCGCGCTCCGGCGTAACTACACCAATATCTACTAATCTTTGTTTCCAGATACGATTATCAGTCAGGAGTGTTTCGTATTCATCGACATATTTCGGAAAGCGATTAGTGAAATCTTCAATGAAATCGAGCAATGATCCCTGACGATTTTCATTTCTTTTTTTTGTTTCTTTTTCGTCATGAATTTGCGACACCTGATATTGAGGCATTGTATCAGGCAGATCTCGATATACGCCACCAGGTCGGTAATATGCTGCATGCATTCTGGCACCTGACACGGCTTCATAGCAATCCATTAAATCTTCTCTATCACGGAATGCATAGAGAAATACGGTCATTGCTCCCACATCTAGCGCATGCGCTCCTAGCCAGAGCAGATGATTCAATATTCTCGTTATTTCATCAAACATGACCCGTATATACTGAGCTCGCAAAGGAACCTCGATTTGTAATAGCCGCTCAATTGCCATTACATACGCATGCTCATTTACCATCATGGAAACATAATCCAGTCGATCCATATAAGGTACTGACTGAATATAGGTCTTGTTTTCAGCTAATTTTTCTGTGGCACGATGTAGCAATCCAATATGTGGATCTGCTCGCCTTATTACTTCACCATCTAATTCCATCACTAACCGTAAAACACCGTGTGCAGCAGGGTGTTGCGGTCCAAAATTCATGGTGTAATTACGTATTTCAGCCATATCCTAAGCAATCCTAACATCAAAAAAGATATGTTTTGATTTCATGTTTAGTCGACCTTATTTTCTTCACCGTAATGATCCTCGCGGACGACATAAGGTGTTATCTCTCGAGGTTCTATTGTGAGGGGTTGATAAATAACTCGCTTCTGATCAGCATCGTAGCGCATTTCTACATATCCAGATAACGGGAAATCCTTACGGAATGGATTACCAATAAAACCATAGTCAGTGAGGATTCTTCTTAAATCTGGATGATTGGAAAAAATGATACCGTAAAGATCAAATGCTTCACGCTCAAACCAATTGACTGCTGGCCAAATACCCATTACTGAATCGACCATCGGAAATTCATCATCATCGACAAATACTCTTACTCGTAATCGATGATTGAGATTTACCGAAAGCAAGTGATACACAACGGCAAAACGCCTGTTTTGACGACCCTCTCCCGCAAAGGAATCATGAGTATAGGCAGAATAATCCACACCACACAAATCAATGAGCGTATCAAAATTCAGTTCAGGGTGATCGCGCAACACTTTTGCCACATCCAACAAATCTTGTGATCGTACCAGAATGGTTATTTCATGTAAGCGCTGATTCAAGCTTACCAGTTTACTACCGAGCACGCTCTGCAAGGATGAAGAGAGTTTTTCCAAACGACTAATCGACATGTTAGAACCTAGCGGGCAATAGTATTTGTTCTTTTGATTTTATTTTGGAGCTGAATGATTCCATAAAGGAGAGCCTCAGCAGTAGGCGGGCATCCTGGAACATAAATATCAACTGGCACAATCCGATCACATCCACGAACGACAGAATATGAATAGTGGTAGTAACCACCTCCATTTGCACAGGAGCCCATGGAAATAACCCAACGTGGCTCAGCCATCTGATCATAAACCTTACGTAATGCAGGAGCCATCTTGTTACATAGCGTTCCCGCTACAATCATTACGTCTGACTGTCTCGGACTAGGACGAAAAACTATTCCAAATCGATCTAAGTCATATCGTGACGCCCCGGTCTGCATCATTTCCACTGCACAACAAGCAAGCCCAAAAGTCATTGGCCACATTGATCCAGTACGACCCCAGTTAATTACAGAATCAAGACTAGTGGTTATAAATCCTTTATCTACTGTACCGTCCATCATATCAATCCCACTCCAAGGCGCCTTTCATCCACTCGTAAATAAAACCTACAATAAGTATGCTGAGAAATACTAACATTGCAATAAAGCCAAACATACCAATTTCATTTAATACAACTGCCCAAGGGAAAAGGAATGCAATTTCCAGATCAAACAGAATAAATAATATTGCCACCAAATAATAGCGTACATCAAATTTTATACGCGCATCTTCAAACGCTTCAAAACCACACTCGTAGGGTGACAATTTCTCACTATCGGGTCGATTGGGTGCAAACAACCAGCCTGCTAACATGGATAACGCACCCACTAATAACCCAACCAAAATGAAAAGTAAAATTGGAAAATAATTACCAAGCATTGTATCTAGCATAATTGTTATTCTCGTTATTTATTTACTTGCGTAACCACCAATCCTATTAGCATGAAATGGTGCCGATGGCGAGACTCGAACTCGCACAGCTTTCGCCACCGCCCCCTCAAGACGGCGTGTCTACCAATTCCACCACATCGGCCAATTATTTCCGAACAAACAACAAAATTCACTCAATATAGAGATTAAATCCAATTACAAACAACATATTAATTATTCCGGTATTTCCCTGGCCTTAGAGGCTTTATCATCTACTGGTATTTCAGAAGAAGGTTTCGCATCTGTTGTTTTTTCAGCATCTTTCACTTCAGCAGAGTCCACTTCAAAATGTTTCATTACACTGGCACTTTCAGTTCCACTACCAGAAAAATAAGCAAGTGATAAACTAGTGATAAAAAATACTGCAGCTGCCAAAGCAGTTGTTCGGCTCAAAAAATTAGCTGAACCACTCGCACCAAAAAGACTTCCAGCCGAGCCACTGCCAAATGCAGCTCCCATATCTGCGCCTTTTCCATGCTGCAATAAAACCAAAACAACAACTACCAACGCTGCCACCAGATGTACCGACCAAACTATTGTTTCCATTTTTTACTCTTTAAAAATCATTGCTGTGCGGCTGAACAGATTGAAATAAACTCATTAGCAATCAACGAAGCACCTCCTATCAATCCTCCATCGATATCAGGCATTGCAAATAAATCACTGGCATTACTCGCTTTTACACTTCCTCCATAAAGAATCTGCAAGTTATCTGCCACTTCTGTGTTTTGCTTAGCTATCTTGCTGCGTATGAACGCATGGACACTCTGAGCTTGCGCAGGAGTAGCCGTTCTGCCCGTACCAATTGCCCATATAGGCTCATAAGCAATAACTGATTGCGTTAACGAATTAATACCCGTTAATTTAATCACTGCATCGAGCTGTTCTTCTATCACTCGTTCCGTTTCATCAATCTCACGTTGCGCCAATGTCTCACCGACACATAAAATAGGTATCAAACCAGCGCTCTGGGCTTTCTTAAACTTCTCGGCCACGGTATGGTTATCCTCACCAAATAAAGACCGTCTCTCGGAATGTCCAACAATCACATAACGACAGGCAAAATCCAGCAACATTTCTACTGCTACTTCACCTGTGTAAGCACCTAAATCAAATTGGCTGACATTCTGCGCACCCCAAAATATATGAGTATCTTTCAGAGCAAGCTGCACCGCTGGTATATAAGGATATGGCGCACAAACTGCACATATAACATTCCGTAACTCTTTAGTCCCTGGAATGATTGCATTGAGCAACTCCTGGTTCTGAACAAAATTACCATTCATTTTCCAGTTACCAACAACCAACTTTGTGCGCATCCTCTTATCCTTTAGTATCAGAACAAGAAATGCTACTCGGGAATAAGCACTGCGTCAATCTCTTGACACACTATGAGTTAAGCAATTTGACCAGTTAAAATGGATGATTTCTTCACTAAATACGTAATTCACAGAGATAACTACTTGAAGATAGATTATATTTTGACAATGTAATTTGTCAATCCTGAGCAATACTGACATTGTATGGAAACAATGTTGTGTTTGTATTAATTTTTTTTTCAACAATTAAAGCTTATTCAAATTAATTTTACCTGGATATTTCGCTAGATTGGTGAAATATCCAGGTTAAGCGCAATAACATGATCGTAATTTACCAAAGGTCGCAGCCTTTACCACTGTCTCAAGAAGCACTCACCACCTGGAGTAGGATTCTAATTAATTAGATCGTGCCACCATTTCCGAGCCATTCACGACACTCAGGGGTGAGTGCTCGATCACAAGCAGCTTCATAGAGACTCATCTCCTTGTCAGAAAGAACATCACGCCAGCGACCATTTGTTCCCTTATGAAGAAAAGTTTGCGCTCCGCCCTTCCAGAAATGACCACCCCCTGGCGCATACAACTCCCCCTGGCGTTTCATCTCCGCAAAGGAAACAGCCTTGATAATGTCCACCCAGGCATTCTCAGGCACATCGATTTCCAGAAATGCGGCCATGCGACGAACCTCTCGTTCGGTATTTTCGAGCATGTCGTTGTAGTGGAATAGCTGAATGTTAGGAAGGTAACGAAAATTCCACCAAGACTGTACATTGGAAAGATGCGACCAGTACGGCCAGCCATCGGTTTCCCATTCGAACGAACCGCGCGTTATCCAATTCTGCCAGAAAGTATGGATATCATCTGGTGGACGCGGCAACTCATCACCCGCACGGCCAGGCAGCATATTCATCAACGTAAAGAACTCATCCTTCATACCCTTATAGTGATTCCATAACGACATGAAAACATCCCGCGCATCACGGGCAATGTAAAGGTACTTGATCTTCTCGTTATAAAACATACCGTCGAGCGGCAAATGCGTCTTGATGAAGCGACGGTGCGTCTGTGTTTTCAGTCTATTCAAAATCACTTCAAGCGGCATAATTCGCATATCCAGCCATGGCGACATTTCCGCCGGTGCAGCCGGGAAATTTCCATCTGGAAAAAGAAGATGTGCGACAATAGCCTGAGTCCAGGTCGTGCCCGCCTTGTATGATGTTGCCACGATGATGTCATCGTCGCGCGACTCGAAATAATCCCAACGGGTACTGTCAAAATGATGATTCTGGTAGATACGGGAGCGCTTTGGTAAAGTTGGCATCTTTGTAACCTGTTTTGAAATGATTTGCTGTTAGCCTATATAGAAGCACTTTGTATTTGACAAGCGTGCAGGAGTAAAAATAAATTTGTTCTTACGTATCTTGCATATTTTGTATGAGCCATTTAAGGAGCGCTCCATCTGAATAAAATGATGCGGTTAAGCCTCTCCTCTACTTGATTGCCGGTACATGGATCACGCGTCAGTCAAGTTGGTTCTCAACAACTTGATTATGTCGTAAATGAGGTATTGTAAGAAACTCATTATTTAAGAACCATGTTATGCAACTTACTGAGACACATGATGATTGCTCTTTCCCTGATTGCAGGCAAAACACAGGGTCTGAAGATTATCTATTACTGTCTCTCCGCCTTTTGACCATGGCACAATGTGATCAACCTCGAGCTGTATACCAGGAGTAATAGCGGGAGATACACCGCATGCACAACATCTAAAGTTATCGCGTTGTAGTACCTTAAAACGGAGTCTTAGATTTATGGAACGAGAAGTGCTGCGGTGTTGTAAAAGTTGAATATCATTTGCTCTTGAAAATGGCGTAGATATTTCCTTAGTGTTGATATACTCTACAAACGCTTCAAGTGCTTTTCTCCAAGAGCCAAACCGCTGCTCATACGGTTTGGCTGAATAGTAACAGTGGGGTCGCTGAATTTCCGAATAGCTTGGCTGCCGCCCAAGCTTTATCCATAAATCATAGATAGCTGCAAACAGCTTCTGATCAGGAATGTTTCGTTCGACGAACTTTTCAAGACCAGCCTTTTCAATCGCGGTATTCCATGATCCGAATCGGCGAATAACGGTGGTAACACCATATTTCCCGAATTCCTTGTAAGTTCGCTGCTTCAAGCAAATATCGGCATGCTCTTGAGCAACGCATTGAAGATCGCTCAACAAATCCTCATCAGCGATACTCTTTCGGTCATGACTTAGTTTAAATTGCATTACTTATTTGCCATAGAACTAAAATTCTGCTTCCGAGATTAATGTGATCTATTGCATCACCAATAATACGGTAAGAGCCATAATATCGAGTGGCTTATGTTTATACTTAATAGCCGATCAGTAGTTTAGCTTTCAACTAACCCAATCATCCCTGCGGTACCACCCTTGGCCGCCGATTTTCATCGATAGCCACGTAAGTCAGCACCGCTTCGGTCACTTTGATGCAAATCTCTTCCCCACCTTCCCGTGCTCCGCGTTGCGCGTAAACCGATACAGCGACAGTAATCGAAGTACGTCCTATCTTGATGATATTGGCGTAGAAGCTGACGATATCGCCCACAAACACGGGTTGTTTAAATACAAAAGAATTAACAGCTACTGTTGCGACGCGCCCTCGTGCTCGCCGGATGGCGGGAATACTACCTGCAGTATCGACTTGCGACATGATCCAGCCACCGAAAATATCACCCGCATAATTGGTATCCGATGGCATCGGTACCGTACGCAATATGGGTTGACCTTCTGGCAAGGGAACGTGTAGTGCAGAATCATACGGAATGTTAAGCATTGTCGGCTTATAACCAATTAGAGGTAATTCAAAGATAGTTCATTTTTGTCAGTGCCCAGCATATAAACGCGCTATCTCAGTTTTATAGCGTTCCAGAATTTTTGACCGCTTTAATTTCAAGGTAGGTGTCAGCATTTCATTCGCCACTGTCCACGGCTCAGGGATTAAAGCCACACGATATATTTTGGCATACCCTGGAAATTCACGGATTTGCCGGCTAATTACCTCCAGCACGATTTCTTCTGCTTGCTCATTTTTCGTCATTTGCTGCGAGTCCGCTGGCACTTGACACTGTGCAGCAACACTTTCCCAGCCACGCTTGCTCAATACTACCAATGCACTCAAATAAGAGCGCCCTTCGCCAATGATCATGGCTTGCTCGAACATCGGATCCCGCAGAATAGCGGCTTCCATATCGGTTGGCGACACCTTTTCACCCGTCGAGGTCACGATAATATCTTTTAGCCGCCCAGTAATCGTGATGCGTCCTTGTTCATCGATACTGGCAATATCTCCCGTATTCAACCAGCCGTCATCAGAGATGATAGCCCGCGTCGCTTCTAGATTGTTCCAGTAGCCGAGCATGACATTAGGGCCGCGAATCAGCAAGGCACCGTGCTCACCGAGTTTGACTTCCACTCCGGAGATAGGTAAACCAACACTCGAGGGCAAGTTATTATCAAGACGATTGGCACAAACCACCGGACTGGTTTCCGTCATGCCGTAACCTTGCAATATCGGTAATCCTAAGCCAATGAAAACACGTGAAATTTCAGGTAAGAGTGCTGCCCCTCCGCTCATCGCCTGCCGTAAACGCCCCCCCAGTTTATCCATCAATTTCCGTGCCACCAGCTTATCCAGCAATGGCCATAGCAAATGAGACAAATGCCAGGAATCACGCCCTTGCTGATGTTCAAATCGACTGTAACCCACTTCTACTGCCGAATCGAATAATTTTCTAGCCAGCGCTGATCCCTCATCCAGTTTAGCGCGTATGCCTGCATACACTCTCTCATAGATGCGTGGTACCGAAACAAGGACGGTTGGGCGAATCGTGAGTAAATCCTCTTGTAACTGCTGAATCGAGCGGGCATAAGCGATGGTGGCACCACACATCATGGGCACATAATAACCAGCAGTACGCTCTAATGTATGCGACAGGGGCAAAAACGAAAGCAGCAAATCATCGGGTGTTATGGTTACGACCTGAGCAGAAGCATAGGCGTTGGTCAGGATATTATGATGATTGAGCATCACTCCTTTGGGACGCCCTGTTGTGCCTGAGGTATAGATGATCGTCGCTAGTGCATGCGGATCGTTGTTCAGATGCTGGGTATCTCCCGCCTGCTCCGGCAACCACTTACTCAGCGCAATGACCCGATCATCTTTTACTTGAAGCGCTTCCTGCTCGGATAAAGTCATGATCACGATGCGTGATAACTCGTTGAGCTGATCTTTTACTGGAGAAAATGCTTCCCATTGCGCCAGTTTCTCCACCAACAACAGTTTGACGCCCGCATCCTGCAAGCAATAGACTGCATTCTCAGCACGATCTTCGGTATAAAGCGGCACTACCACCAAACCCAGTCCGATGGCTGCCTGTTCGAACATCACCCACTGTGGACAATTTCTCGACATTACCGCGACCCGATCACCAGGAGACAAATTTCCACGCGACATGGCAGTTTGCCAACGTGCCACTCCTTGCGCCATCTCAGCCCAGGTGTAATCACACCATTTCTCAGTCTCGACATTAAAATCGCGATACGCCACTAATTGAGGTGAACGACGCACTCGCTCTCTGAACAAACCATCCAGTGTTTTAGCAACTTCTACCGGAATGACATCTGCCTTGCTGTGCTGATGATTTGTCACGTTTTCTCCCTGTTTATATTGACAACACTGTTCGTAAAAATCCTGCCCTATTATTATCCCAGGTTCCTCAGATGATCGCTCGTTCTGGTGTTAACATTATGAATAAATAAACTTTCCTATAATTTCATTCTCATCTTCCGGGTGTTTCCGTGCCGGGACAGATTGCACGATTTTGCAAGCACATGATTGCGTTGCAACTCCTTGGAATGGAGCAACTATTCCGCGTCGTTGCGCCTTGCCCTGCACTCGCAAAACCACACACCCATCTCGCCCCACTGAAAAATTTAGGATTATTTTTTATGATGTCGTGCCTGCTACTTTTCCAAAATCAGGAGAAAAATCATCGACCATAATCACGCGACGTCGCAGTACTTTCATCTTTTCGAGTAATGCCGCTTCTTCTTGATTAATGATGCCGCGCTCCAGTGCCTCGGTCACTTTTTCATTATTGGATGTAGTCAATTGACCTGCCTTAATTGCGTTGCGCAATTTTATCTCGATGGCGTCGCATGCTACGGCACATTCCATAGCTTGTTCAAGATGTACTAATGGTTCTTTGTCAGCGGCAGGAACATAAATACCTGCTGTCAGACGATCACGCACTTCTCCAGGCTCCAGAATCAGTCGAGCAACTGTGTGCGAAAGCTCATCTGAAGGCGGAGCAAACCGCTTCCCTAACGGGAACACGAGTATTCGCATCACCCCCAGCATCAGCCAGTTTCCTGGAAAGTTTTTCAGCAATTCATCGAATGTCTGCTGAATACGATAAAGCGCATCCTGAATCGACCAATGCAATAGCGGTAAATCTGCAACAGGTCGTCCATCATCTTCAAAACGCTTCAGTGTTGCAGAACACAAATACATCATACTAAGAATATCGCCGAGTCTTGCGGATATCCTTTCCTTCCGTTTAAGTGCTCCGCCCAGTTTTAGCATGGCAATATCGGTAAATAAAGCAAACGCGGCGGAAAAACGAGTCAATTGTTGGTAATAATCGGTAGTATCGCTCAGAACACCTTCTGGCACCCCTTTGATATATTTGCTGCTCAAACCAAAAAAGAAGCTACGGAAAATATTACGCAGACTAAAAGCGATATGCCCTATCAGTGCCCGATCAAATGCAATCGAAGCATGTTTCTTGTCTGGATCATTAGCTGCATTGATTTCTTGCAATGCGTAGGGATGGCCACGAATTGCACCCTGACCGAATATGATCATATTCCGCGTTAAGATATTAGCACCTTCAACTGTGATACTTACAGGAATTTGCTGATAGGTGCGGGCCAGATAATTGCCCGGTCCCAGACAAATGGCTTTGCCCCCATGCACATCCATAGCATCGATAATCGCTTGCCGAGCGCGCTCGGTCAAATGATATTTAACAATAGCTGAAATTACTGACGGTTTTTCGCCCAGATCCACTGCTCCAGCAGTCATGACTCTAGCTGCATCCATCATATAGGTGTTGCCAGCAATACGTGCCAGTGCTTCTTCCACCCCTTCAAAGAAACCAATGGGTGTCTTGAATTGCACACGCACCCGCCCGTAAGCACCACTTGTGCGTGCAGCCAATTTGGCGGCACCACAACTGGTAGCAGGCAACGATATCGAACGTCCTGCGGCCAGACAGTTCATCAACATCCGCCAACCATTACCCACCCCTCCACGCCCACCGATTACCCACTCCATAGGAATGAATACATCCTTGCCAGAATTTGGGCCATTCTGGAATACTCCATTCAACGGAAAATGGCGACGGCCGATGTTCACGCCTGGCGTACGGGTAGGAATCAATGCCAAAGTAATACCAAGATCTTCTTGATCCCCGAGCAATCCGTTCGGATCACGTAGCTTGAAAGCCAATCCCAGGATAGTAGCAACCGGCCCTAGCGTAATGTATCGTTTTTCCCAAGTAACACGCATGCCGAGTACATCTTGCTGACCGTTATACTCACCCCGGCATACAATACCTAGATCAGGTATCGAGCCAGCATCAGAGCCTGCCTCGGGTCCGGTCAAGGCAAAACAAGGCACCTCAATACCTTTCGCTAAACGGGGCAGATAATAGTTTTTCTGCTCCTCAGTGCCGTAATGCAGTAGTAACTCAGCTGGCCCCAGTGAATTTGGCACCATGACGGTCACTGCTGCCGTGTTACTGCGCGAACCGATTTTCATCACCACCTCAGAATGCGCCAATGCTGAGAAACCATATCCCCCATATTCCTTAGGAATAATCAAGCCGAAGAATCCATTATCTTTAATGAAGTGCCAGACGTGTGGTGGCAAATCTTGACGTTCGTGGGTAATATGCCATTCATCCAGCATCGCACAAAGCTGCTCGACGGGCCCATCCAGGAATGCTTTTTCCTCCCGACTGAGAGCAGGTTTGGGGTAAGCCAGTAATTTGTGCCAATCTGGTTTACCGCTAAATAGCTCTCCCTCCCACCACACTGTACCTGCATCGAGTGCTTCCCGTTCAGTCTGTGAAATCTGAGGAAGAATTTTGCGGAAAATTTTCAATAGGAAATTGGAAACAAGGTTACGACGCAAGAATGGAATCACTAAAATGATTACTATGATCCCTATCAACGAAAAAATTAGCAGTAAAAAAGACTGAAGCATCGTTTTTCCTGTAAGAATTGAGAGTTTGATTACACTACACTACCGCAGAAAATACTTGTGTCAAGTCTTACTGCGCAGAAATTCTCAATGGTCTATCAAAATCCCATTGAAGTGTTGTAAAATTGACCCAGATCACGAACAAAGTAATAAGCGTCAATATCTGACTTACCTCCTGACCTGGTGTCATAATACCTATATCTATCGGCATTGATCTCATTAGGACTATAAATGGAAAACCGGGCCCATGCACTTGCAGCGGGTTTATTCGTAATTATCCTTGGCATGGCAGCCGCTGCCGCTGTCATGTGGTTTGGTGAGCAGAAGATCCTTCACAACCACTATATTCTAGTATCGAAAGAGGGTTCCGTGGCAGGATTGAATCCTGAATCATCGGTTCGCTATCGTGGTGTTCCAGTCGGCAAAGTCGAAGAAATTGATTTCGATCCAGAGAATCCCAATCTGATCTTGATACGCATCGCCGTGAGCAGCCATATCGTTTTCCCTAAAAATATCTATGCACAATTAGCTACCGTGGGATTGACTGGACTCGCCTTTATCGAAATGAATATCGAAGGTAAAGAACCTGATACCGAGCAATTATCACCAGATGAACGTATCCCTTTGCGCCCCTCTTTCGTCAAAGAACTATCCAGTTCATTCGAAGATTTAGTCAAAACTTCTAACCAAGCTATCAAACGCATCAATTCTCTGTTAAACGAAGAGAACCAGACGCAAATCAATACTATTCTGACCAGTTTCGCACAAGCTGTCCGCCGCTACGATAATTTGGCAGATCAGCTACAATCAGGTATTAAATCCATACCTGATTTAACTTCTGAGGTTCGACTTGTGTTTAAGCAGACCAATCAGCTCTTTTCAGATATCAATCAAGCCCTAGCAAAAATCAATCAGGAAAACGGCCTGGTAGATGGCTTGACACAGAATACCCAGGAACTCGCTGATACTTTGCAGAAATTGCGAGAAGTCAGCACGGCCATTACAGAAAGCTCCTACAGTATCAACCGTATGGTGCTTAAATTTGAAGAGCAGCCGCAAAGTTTGCTATTTGGTAGTCCTCCTGCTTTGCCTGGCCCTGGAGAAAGCGGTTTTGTGCCGCCACGGAAGATCATGCCATGATCAAACTCGTTATTGTATTTTTGTTGCTTACTGGTTGTACCTTAACACCGCAGAAAAATTCTCCAGTAGCCGTCTATGATCTTGGCCTACAGCATCCTGCAGACCATAGCAACTTAACTCCCTTTAACACAAGCATTTTCGTGGCAGACATTAATGCTCCTATATGGCTGGATAATCCAGCAATCCAGTATCGACTCTCCTATCATGATCCGGCACGATCCTATGCTTATGCCAACAGTCGTTGGGTTGCTTCACCTGCAAAACTGCTCACCTGGCGAATTAAAGATTACCTTGTTACCCGTAAAGGTATTATCAGTAGTCATGACAGCTTGAAGGCAAACTATACGTTGCTTATCGAACTTGAGGAATTTACTCAGGTATTTGATCAACCAGACAATAGTCGGGCTATCATTCGATTGCGTGCAAGCCTGATCGAGCGAAATTCACGCCTATTACTCGCTCAAGAAAACTTTTCTAGCGAACAAGTTACACCTTCCGCCGATGCTACTGGCGCAGTCGCTGCTTTGATCTCAGCAAGTAATACTGTATCGGATAAGTTAAGCAAATGGCTTAGCGATCATCTGGCAAAGAAAAATTCCCCACCAAAAGAAATGTATTAACTTAATGATAAATAAGATAAGATTCTAAGCAACTTACTTCAGCTCTTACCAAAGCTCTTACCGTATAAATTTTTGCCTACTCTAAAAGTTTGAACAGGGCGATACCAGAAATAGGTCAATACTGATATGCTAGAAATCACTATTCCAGACAATCTAACCTTTGCTGACCTTAAATTAAACTTTAATGATGACGGTCAGATATCATTCAACATTCAGGTTATCGAGAGAATCTGTAATCTAAATGGATTGAGAGTGCACCATCTTTTTGCATCAGGTGAAAATGCTGTGCTCAGGTTAATCGTAGTTTGGTATGCACAGCATCTAGCTGCGGGTGGTAAGCTTGATCAAACTGCTGAAAATTTGATGACTGAAATCAAGTTAGAAGGTAAAGATGGTGACAGAGGTTTAACCACGCCACCATACAGCAGCTAATAAATGCCTATAATAATCAGTCATATAATACATTTATTAAAATATATGATTACCACATATTCTAGGAAATACATTACCTGACAGATTTAACATCCCTGACCTCATCATTTTTTGAACGGTAATGATTTGCCTTGTGTAGTTCCCGCATAAAGACTTCATCAAGCATTGTGGTTAATGTAGCAGTACCGTGGGCACGCGCCACTATCCTGCTTTGAGAGAAGTCTACTACCTCAAACACTGTTCAATGATCCATGGAATATGCCGGGCAAATACAGTGCACACGCTTTTCTTACACAGTGGCGTAATGAAATCAATCAAGCCAGAATTCCAGCTTCTCAGGCTTTTGCTAAAACTGTGACCTCCCATTGGAACGATATTTTCACTTTATTGAATCCCGGCTGACCAATGACATTCTCGAGGGCATCGATAACAAAATTCAACTTGCCAAATAGTGCACTAGACACTACCGAAATATTAACAACTTCATTAATATGATTTATTTCTTATACGGCAAACCCCAGTTTACTTACCCACGGTATTTCACATAGAATCCCAAAAAATGTAGCGAGCACTTTAAGCGCTACGCAGACGGAATACAGCAGCGGGACCCATTAATAGATAGATGACGAAATAAGTACACCATTAGACACATAATACAGGTAAATTAGGGTACAAGAGATTTATAACGAAACTTCATTTCACAACCTCTCTGTGACGCGCTTGTGATAATATCCGTCACTTCTAACTCTATATGCATCTCGTGCGTCTACTGTATATCGTTGCTTTCATATCTCTCTGGCTGACTGCTTGTGGCACAAAAGGGCCGCTCTATCTTCCCCAAAAAGAACCCCCTCCAGCACCACAACCCTCTGAGGAGACACAAAAAAATCAATGAGCAAATTTACATCATTTACCTATCAACATGATCAACTTTTCGCTGAATCGGCTTCCTTAATCGAGATTGCGAAAGAATTCGGCACGCCCTGCTATGTTTATTCGCGCGCCGCGTTGACTGCCGCTTATCAAGAATTCAACCGCGCCTTCGCGGGGCGGGATCATCTCATCTGCTATGCAGTCAAAGCCAACTCCAATCTGGCCATTCTCAACATTCTTGCCCGTCTAGGGAGTGGTTTTGATATTGTTTCCGGTGGCGAGTTACAACGGGTATTGAAAGCTGGCGGAGACCCCCAAAAAATTGTATTTTCTGGTGTAGGTAAGAATCAGGATGAAATGCGTGCGGCGCTTGCTGCAGGCATTCTTTGCTTCAATGTCGAATCAGAAATGGAGTTGATGAGTCTTAACCAGCTTGCAAAGGAAATGGATAAAGTTGCGCCGGTAAGTCTTCGAGTTAATCCCGACGTTGATGCTAAAACTCATCCTTATATCTCGACGGGTCTCAAAGAAAATAAATTCGGTATTCCCATGACCGAAGCAGAACGAATTTATCATACTGCAGCACACGAACTTACTCACGTTCACATCACCGGTCTGGATTGCCATATCGGTTCTCAGCTCACTGAAATCGACCCATTTATCGAAGCCAGCAATAAAATGCTGGACCTACTGGATCGTTTGGAAAAACAAGGGATACGTATTGAGCATCTGGATTTGGGAGGGGGACTGGGCATACGTTATAACCAAGAATCACCTCCACCAATCAAAGATTATGTGACAGCGTTATGTAACAGTGTTGGTCAACGTAAGCAACGCATACTTATTGAGCCTGGCCGCTCATTAGTTGGCAATACTGGCCTATTACTGACGCGTGTCGAATATCTTAAACACGCCCCCCATCGAAATTTTGCTATTGTGGACGCTGCGATGAATGATCTGGTGCGTCCAGCGCTGTACGATGCGTACCATGAGATATTGCCGATCGTTAAAAAGCCAGGTGAAATTAATACTTACCAGGTGGTAGGGCCTGTCTGTGAAACGGGAGATTTCCTTGGACACGATCGCCAGCTAAGCTTAACAAAAGATGATTTGCTAGCTGTCATGTCAGCCGGTGCCTATGGAATGAGTATGAGTTCAAATTACAATACTCGGCCACGGGCTGCAGAAGTCATGGTAGATGGTCATGCTGTCCATTTGATTCGTGCACGGGAAACAGTAGAACAACTTATTGCTTCTGAAAAGATACTGGATTGAGATCAGCTATGAATCAGTATAAGTAAATCCACGTTGTTTGTTACAGTTAGATGCCAAGATCGATTTATGACAACTTATACCATAGCCCACCCTGCCAGCATTGAAGATAATCACTACCAGGAACGCATTCTGCAGGGGGTTTCCCGTACCTTTGCGCTTACGATCCCACAACTTCCTCCTTCACTTTACCCAGTCATCGGCAATGCATATTTATTGTGCCGTATTGTGGATACAGTGGAAGACGATAACGGCTTATCCTCTGAGCAAACACGCAAGTTTGCCGAAATGTTTATCCAAGTTGTCAGTGGAAATGTCGCAGCCGAAGCATTTGCAGAAGAATTATTTCCACTGCTTTCTGATCATACAATACCTGCCGAACATGACCTGATCAAAAATACGCCTGCTGTAATACGCATCACACATAGCTTCAATCCCATTCAGCGCAAGGCATTGGAGCGTTGTATTTACATCATGGGACAAGGCATGGCTGATTATCAAGATACCGAATCACTGGCCGGGTTGAAGGATTTAGCAGCTCTTGATCGCTACTGCTATCATGTTGCGGGCGTTGTGGGAGAAATGTTGACCGAACTGTTCTGTGATTATTCGGAAGAAATCAATCGCAACAAACCTGCACTCATGAAATTAGCTGTTTCGTTTGGTCAAGGTCTGCAAATGACCAATATCCTGAAAGATATCTGGGAAGATAGAAAACGCGGAGCTTGCTGGCTGCCACAAGATATTTTCGGGGAAAAAGGGTTTGATCTCAATGAATTGCAATTAGGATGCACTGATCCTCGATTTCATGATGGTCTTGGGGTATTAATCGGCATCGCCAAGGCTCATTTATGTAATGCACTGACTTATACCTGCATGATCCCACCCAAGGAAACAGGGATACGCCGCTTCTGCCTGTGGGCACTGGGTATGGCTGTTCTGACTCTGAACAAAATTAATCAAAACCGTTCCTTCATGGAAGGCACTCAAGTCAAAATTTCACGAAGGAGTGTCAAAGCAACCGTACTGATTACCAGTGCATTAGCCAGTCAAGATTGGGCGTTGCAACGGATATTTGCATTTACCTCGCGACATCTGCCAGAAGTTGATCTTCTGGGTAAAAAAGTGTAGAAGATTCCGATTCCATTTCCAAATCAAACATGACACGAAGCCAAGCCGCAGACAGCATAAATAATATGGCAAGGAGAAGTCGACAAAGTCAAATTTGATTTGGAAATGGAATGACTTCGTTCTCTCTTAACAGTAGGGCTGAAAGAACGTAAATGCGCATAGCTTCTTATTTTTTCTAACGACTTAAAGTGGCCCACTATGAAATCTCTGGTAACTGGTGCAAATGGTTTCGTTGGCTCAGCAGTAGTAAGATGCTTATTAGCCGCCGGTCATGAAGTACGTGCATTCGTCAGACCGGGAAGTGATCGGCGCAATGTGATGAAACTCCCCATCGAGATCTCAGAAGGTGACCTACGTGATGTCACCTCTTTAAAACGTGCAGTCACAGGCTGCCATAACCTGTTCCATGTCGCAGCAGACTATCGTCTTTGGGTGCCTAATCCGACTATCATGTACGACGTAAATGTCAACGGCACTAGAGCACTGATACTCGCAGCTGCAGAAGCGGGTATAAACCACATGGTTTATACCAGTAGTGTTGCCACGCTAGGATTAAACTCAAACAACTTACCGGCAGATGAAGAAACACCCTCCACTCTTGCATCGATAGCCGGACACTATAAACGCTCAAAATTTCTGGCCGAGCAAGCGGTTCAAGCACTCGTGCGTGAACATCAATTGCCATTGGTCACGGTCAATCCCTCCACGCCCATTGGACCGCGTGATGTCAAACCTACCCCAACAGGGCGCATTGTGCTCGACACACTGCGCGGAAAAATGCCGGCCTACGTTGATACCGGGTTAAATGTCGCACACGTTGATGACATTGCGCATGGTCATCTGCTTGCCTTTCAATACGGTAAACCTGGCGAACGTTATATTCTGGGTGGTGATAACATGACATTATTACAAATACTTCAGACCATCGATGACCTGACCGGCAAACCCACCAGACGCAAAAGCATCCCAGTCAAACTCATGCTACCGATCGCGCATACTATGGAGATGGTTGCTAAAATCACTAAAACTGAACCGCGCGCTACTGTTGACAGCATTCATATGGCCAAAAAGAAGATGTTTTTTACCAGCGCAAAAGCGGCGCGTGAACTTGGCTATCAATCCCGACCGGCTGCGGAAGCGATTAAGGATGCAATCGATTGGTTTAGGAGTGCTAATTATTGTTAAGATTTTATTTTTTTAATACTGCGAGTGTTTCCACATGCGGCGTATGGGGAAAAAGATCAATGAGTTGAATATCAATGATCGACCAGCCTTTTTTTGAAAAAGACCAGGTATCTCGAGCAAATGTTTCCGGATCGCAGGAGATGTAGTAAATCGTCTTCAACGAAACAAAATGCTCAAAAAAACCCTTTATGTTTTTGAGTCCGGCGCGTGGTGGATCGAGCACCAGCGTATCTGCATCTGAAATACTCTTCCTTAGTATCTTCCAAATAAAGGGCTTAAACAGATCGACTGGGCGGGCATCTACCTTGGTCAGATTCTTTGCTCGGAGTTGCTTGATAGCATCAAGCCCCGATTCATAAGCAATAATTTCACTGCATTCTGATTCAGCGATCACTTCAGTAAAATTGCCTGACCCGCAAAATAGCTCAATCACCTTGCCTACATGGGTATTTTCTTTGAGTTTGGTACGCAGCCAGGCCTTGATCCATTCATTTTGTGTGCTATTACCCTGCTTAAAAGGACGTTTCTGGTTGAGTTGAATATTTTCAGCCGGCAAATCATCATCCAGATCGATAAAATTCCAGTCATAGCCAGCGCCAGGTACCCAATTTTCGCGCGGCAAACTCGTCAACATTTCTTGCAGAAGATTCCTGCAAGTATCGTTCAACACAATACAATCCCCCACCGGAGCAATCTTATGGGACCCTTCAGCAACAAAACCTAATTTCTCACCATCAGTTTTAACTTGAAAGCGATTGCGATAACCAAATAGAAAAGGGGAAGGATGTACCGGAGGCACATTCCATTTCTCCATATTAAATCCAACTCTCTTCGCCGCATAAATCAAACGATTTCGTTTTTGCTCAAGCTGACTTTCATAATTTGCAATCATCCAGGGACAACCCGAACAAGAATCTTCATTGGAACCAAGAAAAGTACATTCAGGCTGCTGCCTTTGGTCAGATGGTTTGATGAGTTGAACAAGCGTGGCATAGCCATACTTCTTATTATTCAACGGTCGGTCGATAACCTCGAATTCACCCAAATCTCCCGGCCATGTACCAAACACAAAATAGGAAATGCCTTCCTCTTCATTTTTAATTACACCTAGCCCTTTTTGTGACAAATGGGTTACTTCACCTATGAATTTCATCTGATCAGTGGTTATGGGATTAAATTTCTAAAATTGATTTTTCGCAGCGCCTTGATGTCGAATCAAGTTCTTGAATTCAATATGTATGCTTTTGCAATTTTAATGCACCAGGCGCAGCCCGGGTGGCAAGGACTCCCCATACATACTCCGTTCGTCAGCCTCCTGGAGTTCAGTGGGATGCTTAACCATCTCAATCCATGATTCTGGACATTTAACTTTTTGTAAATATTGGATAATTTGCGCACGCAGTTCTGGTGGAATATCCCGCTCCCGATCTCCACTCATGCGCGCCAGCATGGTGGCGGCAAAGGCAGCTGGCTGGATCTTTTTCCAGTCCAGTTCGATCACCATTTGCAACCAGTTGGCGGCAATCTCTGCTGGCACAACATTATGTACACTGCCATAAAACGGCACTCTTGCCCCAATGCGTCCTATGGCCCACCAGGTTTGCTGTGATTCTGATGCTTTTTGAAGGCGCTCCAGTAACCATCCTCCTACTTCGATTTTACGTTCCGCAGGCAAACGCTCCAATGCTGCGACCAGACGTACCATATCATCATAGCCTTGAGGCTTTGCTCCCGGTGGTCGTTTTTGGGTACGCCTGCTGGGTTGCAAATCATAAACAATATCATCAAGAATCTGGCATTGAGCTGACTCGCTTAAACCACCGCTCACGCGCCGCCACAGGGTCCACCATTCCGCCCATACCGCTGCTTCGGTTGTATATTGCAATCCTTGCTCATAAATGGACCATAACTGTTGCACTCGCCAATCATCAAGTGGATAACCAAAGCCAGGGCGTAAACAAAAGCCAATCAAATTAAACCATAATCTTTCATGCGCTGCGGAATAACGACGGCGCTGACCACATTCCCATAGTGTGCCGAATAATTCCCGCAGTAAAGGCGTATCCCAATCATCGCGCTTGCCTAAAATTTTCTCCAGATCAAATCGTAAGGTTTTTATGGTCTTGGGACTGATCTTTTTTGATGGTGGACCATATACTAAACCTAGCAGCTCAGCTGCTTCAGGGAAACGAGGATGTAATGTACTGGGCATATTGGATACTAGCCCACCCTTGCCGCCACGCAATTGAAACTCCAGTTTCCAACGCTGGGAAGGCTTGTCTTGGGCGACACAAGCCATTTCAAGAGTACCGACTTCAGTCAAGGTGGTTTGTAGCTGCACCGGCACTTCAGCCGTTTGCAGCCGTGTCGCATCTTTATCCTGAGTTAGTACCGTGGCGATGGGAGGCAGCGGAGTAAACTTGATGTCATCCAGGGTAACGATATCTCCTGGATTGAACGTTGTATCACTAATGGATGAGACCAGATGAAAACGCACGGGCTCACCAATCCGTAAGGCAAAATTACGTTCAGTCAATCGAATCGGTTGGTCTTCTTCTGTCCCACGCGGCAAGATACACACAGCTTGCTGCGCTTCTTGTTCTGCAGCAACCTGAATAAAGTAACTCCGTGCCGAACCACCACCAATTCGGATACCCTTGCCATGACGCGCCATGACATAAGCAACTGCGCCACGGGCCACTGCAAGATCAGGATGCGTGTTGAGCAATTGTTGTAACGGTGCACCGCGCCACTGCGCCAATATATCCAGCAAGCGCTGGGATAACAAGGCGCTGTTAAAAATGCCGCCATTGAGCAAAATAGCATCTGGAATTGGAATGCTATCATCGAGCGGTGCAAGCTCGCCTAATGCCTCTCGCGAAGCCTGAGCATGCAGTATGAGAAACGCAGCAATATGTCGGCTGATGGCCGGATCAGATACGTAAGGCAACCCAAATTCAACAATGCCTCCGCGGGTGCGTTGCGGAAGCTCATCCAGCGATGTGATCGGTAAAAATCCATCCAGCAGCATGTGGTGTACCGCCTCGCGGTTTAATTCAGTTGACCGCGCTCCGCCAATCAGCTTGGCGCCTGTGCCCAGAATGGTCACCATGATTTTTTCCGGCGCTTCGGCACTCAACAAGCGCTCCTTGGCATTACGGCATTGCTGCATCAGTTGCGACAGACTGGCTGCACTTAGTGGCACACCGGGGGTAACCAACTGTCCTTCCGCCACATGTGCAAGCGCCAGATCCATGTTATCACCGCCTAGCATAAGATGGTTACCCACACCGATACGTGTCAGTTGCGCCTGGCCATTTTTGAGCGTGACCTTAATCAGGGTAAGATCAGTGGTACCGCCGCCCACGTCACACACCAGAATCAGGCGAGTATCCGCTAATAGGGTATTCAATTCCTGTTCATGGCGCGCTAGCCAGTCATAACAGGCGGCCTGCGGTTCTTCGACCAAACGCGCACTGGTAAGACCTGCCAGATGCGCAGCCTCTACAGTCAATGCCCTTGCCCCTTCATCAAAAGAGGCCGGGATAGTAATGACAACTTCCTGCTTTTCTAATGGATGCTCAGGAAATTGATGGTTCCAGGCACTGCGTACATAGGCCAGATAAGAGGCGCTGGCATGTACTGGAGAAATTTTGTCGATACCTTCAGCACCTCCCCAGGGCAAAATCGGTGCCATACGATCTACCGCCGCATACGACAACCAGCTCTTTGCACTGGCAACCAAACGACCCGGCACACGCGAACCCAGTTCACGAGCCAGCTCACCAAATACCGTCCTGGGTTCCTGTGGATCGATGCGGTTTAACTGCCATGGCAAATGAAGATCGCGCTCAGCAAGTTCACCTGCTGCAGGATGATAACGTAAAGAAGGTAACAACGGCCGCGCGGCTACTTCACCGAGTGCGACCAATTGTTCAATGTTAAATAATTTAGGAGTGGGTTGGGGCTCGTTTAGGTCAGCGTAGGCCGCAACGGTATGAGTCGTACCCAAATCGATACCAACGATGTAGCGGGATAGATTTTTTTCTTTACTCAAAGCTTGTTTTCCACACCTCCACGCACATCAAATTCTACTTTCCAATGTTCACCATTCGGTGATACTGCCTCTAGATGCAAGGTACCCGTTTCTGTGATAGCCGCTTGCAAATGTACCGGAACCACTTCCCCTGGCGAGCGACTCTCAGCAGGTAGATTGATTTCGATTTCTTCCAGCTCCTCTATTTCTTCTGGTAACCACTCATCTAACATCATGCCCGCTTGATCTTCACGCCGTACCGATGAACCGAAAAAGCGAAACCTTACCGGCTCGCCGACAACCAGACCAAACTCCTGGCTAGGTACTTCAGCACGCGTCCCTTCCTCCATGCCAAAAGGCGCAACGCACAGTATCTGGATAGGAGGTTCAACACCGGGAACTGCTGGCATGGCACTTTCCACACCGATATAATATGATTTGGCGGTACCACCACGAATACGCACGCCCTGACCAAGTCTGACATGACCATAATAAGCAGCGCCTTTTGCCACGGCGAGGTCTAAATCCGCACCTTCCAACAAACGCACATTGGGAGCATTTTCCTTTTGTAACCAGCTATTTATCACCTCATTCACGCGTCCAGTCAGCAACTGGGCTTTAAATACCCCCCCATTAAACAGTACTGCTGTCGGATGCAAAAAACTTGCACCTCCTGCTAATGCATTTTCAAAACCCGTTAATTCTGCGGTAGCACCTGTTTGTCGCGTCAGAAATGCTGCTAAATGCCTGGTAATGGCAGCGTCCTGAGCATAGGGTAATCCGAGTTTGGTTAGTGCACCACGGGGCCGTGAGATCAGTTGTGCCGACACTTCCACTTTTGGAAAAAAACCTTCCACGATTGTTTGCGTCACCTCAGCACGAGTTAATTCAGTGCGCAAGGTGCCGCCAATTAAACGCGAACCCCGGCTGGGAACGACAACGGGTACTGTTTCCACATTTAGATCATTGAGCAGGATTTCCTTCGCAGCACGACATGCGTGAGTCAAGCCATGCAATTGCCACGACTCTAGACGAGTGCCTTGATTAGCAAGTTTAGAACCAATCACATGTGCTAACGCCAGATCCATATTGTCACCGCCTAGCAAGATATGATCCCCTACCGCAATGCGATGCAGGACGAGATTACCTTCCTGTTCAGTCACCGCAATCAAGGATAAATCAGTGGTGCCCCCACCCACGTCTATCACCAGAATGATATCGCCGAGATTTACCTGTTTACGCCAATCTCCTCTGGTCGCTTGTAACCAGCTGTATAATGCCGCCTGTGGTTCTTCCAGAAGAATAAATTGATCCAGCCCAATCGCCCGCGCAGCTTCAGCAGTCAGATCCCGCGCCGCAGGATCAAAGGAAGCAGGAACGGTAATCGTCACCGACTGTTGTGCTAAAGGTGCATCAGGGTGTCTGTTATTCCATGCATCGCGCAAAACTTGCAAGTAATGAATGGAAGCCTGCAAGGGTGAAATTTTTTCGATTTCATCGGGAGCATCCAATGGTAAAAGAGCAGATCGCCGATCCACTCCCGGATGACACAACCAGCTTTTTGCACTGGATACTACCCGTATTGGTGTACGCACCCCTTGACTACGTGCCAATTCACCCACTACATACTGGTGCTCGCTATCCCATGGCAACAATAAATCATTTTGTGCAAATTCATCGGGATGAGGTAAATATAAAAAAGACGGGAGTAATACTTTCTCTTCTACGTTACCTGGCGAAGTCAGTTGGGGTATGCCCATGATTTCTTGCTCTACCATTTCTCCCTGACTTTGCACCAAATCCACAAATGACAAGGCACAGTGCGTCGTGCCTAAATCAATACCTACGCTATATCTTGCATCATTCACAATTCTATCTCTGCCGGAGCTAATACTTTCACATCATGACCTTCTGAGAGTTTTGGCAAGGTAATATTTTTAACTCGCCAGCCACGGTGAACTAAAGTACCACTAAATGGGGGTTGTCCAACCACATTACCAGCCAGGCGAATGGCTGAGGCATCAAAACCCGCCTGCAAAGTCACTCGCGCACCTTCTTGTTCCTTACGCACAGGTTCAGTGGTTATATGATCATGCAAGACTTTACGGCACCCCTCGTGCACCACTCTGACTGCTGCACCAATGTCCGCATCGGAAAACCGCGTGACATCTTCTTCTATAAAATCAATGAAACGCCCCTCTTGCTGTAATAACCCTAACAACTGCAGCGCCGAATCGGGTGGTGCCTCCTTCAGTATCGGCGCCACTGCCTGAGGCTTGACTTCCATGGGATGTGCTTCACCGGCTACAGCGGGGATTTCACCTTTACCTATGCGCAGCAAGACAGCACCAGCAAATTCCTTATTAAAGAGGAAGCGAAAGTAAACACCGAATGCAAGAAAAAATCGAGCAAAAAATCCTGGTACAGGAGGCTCACTCATTGTCCTCTCCTTTTTATTTTTAAGATGAGGTTATGCTATCACGTATCGTGTGCACAGTGGTCTTGCCTATAGGATAAACAGCGTCGAAAGCATAGAATTATTAGCCATAAGGGGTCTGTCGGGAAATTCAAAAAAATTGATAGAAACAAAGAATCCAGCAATGTGAGCCAAGGAAATCGAAAAATTAGCGGAAGCTTTTCCTCAAAGAAACCTTTTCCACCTTCAATTTGCCTAACTTGGCCCATTGAGGGCGGATTTATCCTATGTATGGCACAACTTAATTCGATCAATCCCCAATGTCATAAGCCGCTTGAGATTGAATACCAGCGTGCGGACACCCACCTGAAACTGCACTTACACCAACCCGCGATAGCG
This sequence comes from Nitrosomonas sp. Nm33, assembly GCF_900107265.1. Taxonomy (GTDB): domain Bacteria; phylum Pseudomonadota; class Gammaproteobacteria; order Burkholderiales; family Nitrosomonadaceae; genus Nitrosomonas. Next base: position 73,348 of record NZ_FNPJ01000006.1, read on the forward strand.
AACGCCTTGCCCTACACTCGTAAAACCGCACACTCCATTTCGTCCAACTAAGAAATCTAAGTCAAAGTAATTGCATCACTCAGATTCCAGTAGTATATTGATTTGCATATTGCAAGTTATTAATTAAAGTATTTTTGATCGTATTAATCATAGAAATTACTGTCATATTAAAACTTTATCAATTCGAGCGCACATGGGGAATCCCCAATTTGAGCCCTTTCTGCTGCTAAATAGAAACCTATTTACGTATGGTAGATATTAACTATGAAATTAAACCAACGCTGCTATTGACTGCTCTTAAAGGCAAGCTTCCGTATATCAAGGATAACGATATAATTTTGGGAGATTCAGCTTTCATCATTCTGCACCTAAAAGCACACTATAAAAATAATCTGGATGAACAGCTGAGTGCAGCAGAGCTGGCACTATTATTAGCAATGCAGCGCTTGCTTGAAGAACATCTATTCTGGGTCGTTTTGTATTCTCACTGGCAATATACCCATTCCAATTGGCAAATTAACAAGTAAGCTATTTTTGGCGGAATGCCACCTGTCATTCGTAACATAGCAGCCGATTATTATCGCTGCAAGATCAAACAGCAGATTCATGGACATGGGATGGGCAAGCACAGAGCTGTCGAGATCTTTACACGCGGCATACATGATATTGATGCGTTATCAACCTGCCTCAATGACAAAAAATATTTCCTGGGTAATCAATCTACCACATTGGATGCCAGCGCCTTCGGTATGCTGGTTAATACGCTGAGATGCCCAATCGAATCACCTCTCAAGGAATATGCGCTAACGAAAAATAACCTGATTCAGTACGTTGATCGGATCATGGCCAATTACTATCCAGATCTCCTCACTGCATAAAGCCATAGCACCCCGCTCCCACCCACTTAACGTATCGGAGTCCTTTACATTTGATTTTGAATGGGTATGTTCCTTCCTTGCTCAAGTATCAAAATAGAAAAAGTTCGAAAAAAATTGATTATCTCCAGTCCTAAGATAAATTATAGCCCTAGCACGAAAGAGGCTATTAGGATTAATATTGTAAGTTACTCACACTAGCAAACTCCAATCTATTTAGAAAAATATGAAAGTTTGGCCTGGACAGCCTTATCCTCTGGGAGCCGTTTATGATGGCTCTGGAACGAACTTCTCAGTATTTTCTGAAGCCGCCGAACGGATCGAACTGTGCCTTTTTGATGAGAAAGGAAAAGAGAAGCGCATTGATCTACCGGAAGTAACGGGCTATTGCTGGCACGGTTATTTGCCATCCATCGAGCCAGGCCAACGTTACGGCTTTCGCATCCATGGGCCTCGGGATCCTGTCCATGGTCAGCTTTGTAATCCTGCCAAGCTACTGCTTGACCCATACGCTAAGGCAATCGATGGACAAATCCAATGGAATGAAGCTGTTTTTCCATACCGTTTTGGCAAGGGTATAGAAGCTCGCAGTAACAGCAATAGCGCCCCATTCATGCCGCGCAGCGTGGTACATCAACCCTATTTTGATTGGGGTGGGGATCGCAGACTGCAAATTCCCTGGCATGAGACTGTCATCTATGAGACCCATGTCAAAGGTCTCACTAGCCGGCACCCAGACATCCCACCTGAGATACGAGGCACTTACACCGCTCTAGCCCACCCAGCAATGATTGATTATTTTAAACAGCTTGGGATAACGGCAATCGAACTCATGCCAATCCATCACTTCATCCACGATAACCACCTGGTAGAGCAAGGTTTACGAAATTATTGGGGGTACAACTCCATTGGTTACTTCGCGCCTCATAGTGAATATGCATCCCAAAAACGCCCCGGTGCAGCTGTGGCTGAATTCAAACAAATGGTCAAAACATTGCATTATGCTGGAATTGAGGTCATTCTGGATGTGGTTTACAACCACACAGCAGAAGGAAATCATCTCGGTCCGATGCTCTCTTTCAAGGGAATTGATAACGCATATTATTACCGACTTTGTGACGATCGACGCTATTACAAAGATTACACTGGCACTGGTAACAGCCTGAACATGCGCAATCCATTCGTGCTACAACTCATCATGGATTCTCTACGCTACTGGATTCTGGAGATGCATGTGGATGGATTCCGTTTTGATCTGGCTGCCACTTTAGCACGTGAACTGCACGATGTGGACCGCCTTTCCGTATTCTTTAATATCATTCAGCAAGATCCGATTATCAGTCAGGTCAAGCTCATTGCGGAACCTTGGGATGTCGGAGAAGGTGGATATCAGGTGGGTAACTTCCCCCCGGCATGGAGCGAGTGGAATGGGAAATACCGCGACTGTGTACGTGATTTCTGGCGCGGTGAGAACCAAACGCTCGGGGAGTTTGCCTCTCGCTTTACCGGCAGCTCCGATCTTTACGAGAAAACCTCTCGCCTGCCCTATGCCAGCATCAACTTCGTCACCGCCCATGATGGTTTCACTTTAAATGATCTCGTTTCCTACAATGAAAAGCATAATGAAGCCAACGGCGAGAAAAACCGTGATGGTGAAAACTACAATCGTTCGTGGAATTGTGGCGTGGAAGGCAAGACAGACGACCCAAAGGTACTTCAGTTACGCAAACGCCAGAAGCGAAACTTCCTTGTCACGCTATTCCTTTCGCAGGGTGTGCCGATGCTGCTTGGAGGTGATGAAATCAGCCGTACGCAACAAGGTAACAATAATGCCTACTGCCAGGATAATGAGATCTCCTGGTACGATTGGGAAAATGCGGATAAAGATTTACTCGCTTTTTGTCAGGAACTCATCAAATATCGCAAAAACCATCCTGTTTTTCGTCGTAGACACTGGTTTCAAGGTCAGCCCATTCATGGCAGCGAAGTAAAGGACATTGCCTGGTTTACCTTAGAAGGTACGCAGATGTCCGAAAAAGATTGGGGCCTGGGATATGCCAAGTCCCTTGGCATTTTCTTGAATGGAGTGACGATCCCGAACCCCTATCCGCGCGGTGAGCCGGTAAAAGACGACAATTTTTATATAATTTTCAATGCTCACCATGAAGCGTTAATTTTTACTCTCCCCGGAATTAATTGGGGGACACTTTGGATAAAGGAGCTCGACACCAACGTTGGCTGGCTGGAAAATAAAGAATCACTTAAAGCAGAAAACCAGATCAAAGCGGAAGGCTGCTCTGTGGTAGTGCTGCGTCATGCATCTTGGGTCAATCGCCAGTGATTGATTACAGTTGTCGTACAACCTTGATCCTCAAATTCCACCCTACCTATCCCGCATTAATGATGATGACCATGATTATGATCATGATTGTGCTCGTGCTCATGCTCGTGCATTAGATCATCACGATGCGCATCTACCAGTGCGGCATATCGTTCAGCAGTCATCCCATGGAGCTTCTGAAGAAAAGCAGTGATTGTCCAGATAGTTTCATCGTTATGCGTAGGCCCCCAAGCGGGCATAGCAGTCATTTTGATGCCATTCTTGATCGCCCAAAAGTATTTTTTGGAGAGAGATGATTTCTCTCCCTCATCAGTTACAGGCGCTCTTTCATAAAATAGCGGCGCCTGCGGATAAAGACCAATTGCCAGCGCGGTAGGTTTTTTGCCAGGCGACAAATGACATTCGGTGCACATGGCATGGTACTGCTTGAAGCCTTTTTCAACCATAACGGGATCATCCAGTACTGGAACTTCCATTTCTTTTGCGCGTGCTTTTATCGAGCTATCACGAACCCAGCTGATCAGCTTTTCTGTGATTGCCCAATGTTTATCGGTAGCAGCTATGTTGTAAGCGCCAGAATTTAATGCAATAAATGTAAGCACAAGTACTGTCAGTGAAACGATGATAAGTAATTTCATTTTCATTCCTCCGATGGTTATTCAGAACGATACATGATGATCTATAACAATAAAGTATCACATCGGTGCAAGCTTCGCGACCCAGATTAATTTAAATTTAATCAATATTGTTCTCTACAGCATGGTGTCGGATTTGCTTTTGGTCGTGCTAGCACGGCTGATTGTTATCACCCTATTTCAATAACAATGTCAATCAGACCAAGATATGCTATAAATGTTTTATTGATAAAAAGCAGACCATCGGAACACACCCGCACCATAATAAGAACATCGGACATTAAACCCCTACCACACAAAATAAAACGCGCAGATATCAGTTTTTCTCTGCATCAGGTGTATAGATTCTAGAACGCTGTGAAATACTGAAATTTATGGATAGTAACCACTCAAATGCAGTTAAACTGCTGATTCTATTCATTGTGCCTGGCTTATAGCGTGGTAAACTTATTTTGTACCTCCACAACAATTTTGCTTGACAACGATTCATAATTTTGCTTGACAACGATTTATGCTAAGCGCACCATGTAATTACAATGGGTGATTAAGTCCATTGTAATTTCTATTCTTTATAGATTTTCACTTACCCCATTACTTTCTTCTTTCACACAATAGGAGAATTTCAGATGAAAACTATTACCATCGAAACCCCTCTTGTTTCTGAATGTAGCGTGATCGAATGCGCATACAATCTCAACCGTAATTGCCATGCACGTGCCATTACTATCGGAGAGGGTGTACACCCTAGCTGCGACACATTTTTCATCAACAAGAACCATACCAAAGCCGCCATGCGCCCGGCAGGAGTTGGAGCTTGCAAAGTTGCAGCATGCAAGTTCAATGATGACTTTGAATGCATGACCGAGAACATCCAGGTTGGTCGCAGTACGGACGAAATTAGCTGCCTCACATTCGCAATGCGCTGATCTCCACCCTCGGAGAAGAAGGATTTCAGCGGCCTGTCTCATTGATAAGTTCTCATCCAATGTAATTGGTATGCTGTGACATATCTAGCTAGCTGTCCGTGCACAATGATAGGTAAGATGTTGGAAGTTAATGCGCACTTGTAATCTAACTTAGTGCAGGATATTCAGTCCAGAATGAACCTTCAATTTTCTCCACTTCAGATCTGGGGATGGAATAAAAAGTGAGAAACAAATGCCTTTCAATACAGATTCTCAAAGCAATGCAGAACGGTTGCTTGGTATCGTGCGTAGCCTTGCCCATGAGCTGCGGCCGCATGCACCCGCTCCAAAGCATCTTGGGTTGGATCATTCGTTGGAGCGCGACTTCGGCCTAGACAGCCTGGGGCGTGTGGAGCTGCTAAGCCGCATCGAGCGAGAGCTGGGTATAAAACTTGGTGAAAAAGCACTAATCGACGCCGAAACACCGCGTGATTTGCTCAAGCAGATTGCAGGCACTATTACTACTGAAACACTTACTCCAGCTGAAACAGCAAAGCTTACAGAAACCCAGGTATTTCATCCGCCGGAAACCGCATCTACGCTGATTGAGATACTAGACTGGCGTGTCGCGAGACACCCTGAGCAGATCCATATCACCCTTTATGACGAAGAGGAGCATACCGAAGACATTACCTATCGCATGTTGCAGGATGAGGCCAAAGCATTGGCTGCTGGCCTGCAACAGCTTGGGCTAGGCCCTGGCGAAAAGATAGCAATCATGTTGCCCACCGGGCGTGGATTCTTCGCAGCTTTTTATGGCGTGCTCTATGCTGGCTGCGTACCGGTACCGCTGTACCCGCCGGGGCGTCCTTCGCAAATCGAGGATCACATGCGGCGTATCGCCGGCATCATCGCCAATGCTCAAGCCAGCATTCTTATCACGGTTGAGCAAGCCAAACCACTGGGACACTTGCTGCGCGCGCAATGCGAATTACTTCGCATGGTCACAACTGTTGCAGATTTGTCTATCCGTGGGGCATACCCCCCTTCTCCGAAGTTAGAACCACAGAGTATTGCGCTACTGCAATATACTTCTGGCAGTACCGGCAATCCCAAAGGAGTGGTACTAACCCATGCCAACCTGCTCGCTAACCTGCGAGCGATGACGGTTGTTTCGGGCATTACTGCCGCAGATACTTTCGTCTCATGGCTGCCGCTCTATCACGATATGGGGCTGATCGCCGCCTGTATGGGTAGCCTATATGTCGGATTCCGACTGGTGCTGCTCTCGCCGCTCAGCTTCCTTGCCCGGCCGGCATGCTGGCTATGGACGATTAACCGGCATTGTGCCACAGTTTCAGCGGCTCCTAATTTTGCCTTTGAGTTATGCGCCAACAAACTCGATGATCGTGAGCTGAATGGCCTGGATCTTAGTTGCTGGCGCCTGGCCTACAACGGAGCAGAGCCAATCAGCATGAATACGATAGATCATTTTGTTGCACGCTTCGCTCGCTATGGTTTCAGCCGTACCGCCATGACGCCTGTTTATGGTCTGGCAGAATCGTCTGTAGGACTGGCCTTCCCTCCAGTAGAACGTGGGCCGCTGGTTGACCATGTGGATCGCGCTGCGCTCACACGCTCGGGTATCGCGCATTGTGTGCAGGCTGATGACCGCTCTGCGCTGCACATCGTTTCCTGCGGCCTACCATTACCTGGTCATCAGATACGCATTATCGATACTGAGGGGCAGGTACTGCCAGAACGCACTCAGGGGCGCGTGCAATTCTGCGGACCGTCAGCGACCAGCAGTGGTTATTTCCGCAATCCCGAAGCGACAGCACACCTGTTTGACGGACAATGGCTTAATAGCGGCGATATGGGCTACATTGCGGCTGGCGAACTGTATCTGACTGGACGCGAGAAGGACATCATCATTCGTGGTGGGCACAACATTTACCCACAGGAACTGGAGGAGGCGGTAAGTAAAGTACGTGGCATACATAAAGGTGGAGTAGCAGTTTTTCCAGCCAGCAATACATACGCTGGTACGGAACGCTTGGTAATACTTGCAGAAACACGCGAAAGCAATGCCAGGGAGCGTGAGCGGATAGTGGCCGAAATCAACAATCTCGCCGTAGACTTGGTGGGGGCACCAGCAGATGATATTGTGCTGGTACCGCCGCGCACGGTGCTGAAAACCTCCAGTGGCAAGGTTCGCCGCACTGCGTGCCGCGAGCTTTATGAACAAGGCTCGATCAGCAGCACCCTACGGCCACCATGGTGGCAAATGATACGCCTTGGAGGTGCTGCAGCTAGGGCGCGGGCTATGCGTTTGTTGCGGCGTGGCGCTGAATGGATATGGGGGGTGTGGGCTTGGGCAGTTTTTGTTGCTATCGTGCCCTTCGCATGGCTGCTGATCGTGTTGGCCCCCGGACTGACTCTGCGCCGGTTCATCGCCCGGGCAAGTGCGCGCCTGGCAGTTGCGCTAACCGGCCTGAGGCTGCGGGTAGAAGGTTTGCTGCATCTCGATAACAAGGTACCCATGATTGTGGTAGCCAATCACGCCAGTTACCTGGATGCACTCCTGCTTACTGCGGTATTGCCTGCTAGATTTGCCTACGTAGCCAAGCAAGAATTACTACGCAATCCGGCAGCCACTATTCCATTGCGCCGACTGGGCAGTGCATTTGTTGAACGTTTCGATGACGCACGTGGTGTGGAGGATGTACGTAAGCTGGAGGAGCGAGCGCGCGCAGGTGAATCCATAATTTTTTTTCCAGAAGGCACATTTCGGCGCGAAGCCGGGCTGATGCCGTTCAGATTGGGAGCGTTTCTGACTGCTGCACACACCGGTATCCCCGTACTACCGGTCACCCTGATCGGCACCCGCACCATGCTATGCGCTGGACAATGGCTGCCACGCCTCTGTGAGTTAAAAGTACTGATTGGTGCCCCCTTGCATGCATCAGGAAATGACTGGCAGGCAGCATTGCGACTACAAGAAGCAGCACGCCGTCAGATACTGGCAGAGCTGAACGAACCTGATATTATCACTGCCAGTAGATCAAAGCTATCAAGTGAAAATTTCCATTAATGCTGGCGGATTAATCAGTCATCCCTAACAAACTTTCATAATTGGCATAAATATTGACGTTCGCAAGTATTTAGCAGTTATTGAATTTGCCAGAATAGAAGCTGCTAACCCCCTATTTCCTGGTGAATTTGACGAAGATAAAGAAGTAAGAACTGAGCTCATATGATGAGCTTTTTTGTATGAAACTGGAGCAGATGCTGAACTAGCACCATGCGCTGTACCAGCTAACTGGGAAAATAGACTAGTCTATAGTGGAAGAGCAGTTTGAAGCGCTGTACTCTATTCAGAGGAAGGCCTCTCGGTATTCTGCCTTCTCAGAATCATTTTCCAAGATACTCTGACTTTATTGCATTGAATTATAGTTCAGATCAATCTTTACTTTATTAATTTGATTATCTTGTTCCTTTGCCATTTTTCTGTAAAGATCAGCATTACCCTGGCTTTGTTTCAAAGTTTTCTCGTATTCGCGAATAATAGCAGAAACATGTGATCTAACGTCCTGACCTTGCCTGCCATAGTAATAGGGCTGCATCTCGTACTCTTCGAGTATACCTTTATATTTTTGTAATTTTACTTCTGTTTTCTTATTCTAATTTGCACTAGAAACTGCATTAATAATCCAATCCCAGCCGGTTATACTTTTGATTAAAGCCGGGGCATTTTCGAGATTACATAATGCAC
>NZ_FNPJ01000165.1 GCF_900107265.1 Nitrosomonas sp. Nm33
TGATGTGGCTCCCTGTAACTGGACAACCTGAAAGAAAGTTAAGCTCTGACATATAAAGTTAATCAGGTTCAGGCAACCCGATTGATTCTTTGGTGATTGTAGAAGACTTCATCAGGTGTAAGGCTGTCAAGGCTTTGATGAAATCGTTCTTGATTGTACCATTCAAACCATGTGGATAAATTCTGTTTTACCTCCTTCAGGTTATTGAATTCTCTGGTATATAAATGTTCATACTTGACTGTACGCCATAGTCGCTCAACAAAAATATTATCATAGTAACAGCCCTTGCCATCCATACTGATCTGAACATGATGCTTCTTTAGTATCGACGTAAATGCCTCGCTAGTAAATTGAACACCCTGATCGGTATTCATAATCTGTGGGCAACCATAGTCCTGAATTGCTACTTCCAGTGCCTGAACACAGAAATCGGTGTCCATGGTATTGGATAAACGCCAGCTCAGTACTTTACGGGAATACCAGTCGATGATAGCAACAAGATAGCCAAAACCCTTCTCCATAGGAACGTACGTTATATCAGCAGCCCAAACTTGATTGGGTTGATTTATAACGATGCTTTTGAGAAGGTAGGGATATACTTTGTGCTGTTTACCTGGAATACTCGTTTTGGGTTTCGGGGCTATGCTGACAATACCGAGTGTTTTCATCAGGGATGATGCCTTCTTGCGTCCTGACATGATTCCCTGGCGCTGAAACCATGTAGCATAACTGCGTGAACCATATTGCGGCGTTTTCAGGTATTGCTCATCCATCATGCGCAGTAGAACCAGGTCAGTATTACTGATCGGTTGCGGTTGATAATAATAGGTCGAACGTGCCAGATTCAACAACTGGCATTGACGAACCTGACTAAGACTGCCATGGGGCTCAATCATTTCTTTGCGTTTTGCAAGACTTAATGATTGAGCTTTCTTGCTAAAAAATCGCGTTCAACTGTCAATTGACCAATAACCCGGTGTAGATCATCGGTTGTATGTCGCTCCTTATTGGCGGCAGTATTATCTTTAGAAAATAACTCGGTGGCTTGCTCAATAAGCTGCCGTTTCCAGCTATTGATCTGCGTGGGATGTACATTATAACGCGCTGCCAACTGCGGGACAGTTTCATCACCGCGTATCGCTGCCAGCGCTAGTTTTGCTTTGAATTCACTCGAATATTGAGTGCGCTTCTTACTCA
>NZ_FNPJ01000130.1 GCF_900107265.1 Nitrosomonas sp. Nm33
AAATGGCTGAAGGGGCTAGCAATAGCCTGTGGGGTAATGTTTGCTGGGGTATTGCATGCGAACCTGTCGACAGTACCGGATGAGACGTACAAGGCATTGAATCTGGATCGTAGCAAGGCGACGCCGAAAGAGACCTATGAAGCGCTGGTCAAGCGCTACAAAGATCCTGCACAAGGAGCAGGGCGTGGCACGATGGCTGAATACTGGGAACCGATCCCCTATAGCATGTATTTAGACCCGAACACATTTTACAAACCACCTTCCTCGATGAAGGAAGTAGCCAGCCGTAAAGAATGCGTAGAATGTCACTCAGACGAGTCACCGGTGTGGGTACACGCATGGAAGCGCAGCACCCATGCCAACTTAGACAAAGTACGTAACCTCAAACCGGAAGATCCGACGTATTACAAAAAAGAAAAGCTGGAAGAAGTAGAAAATAACCTGCGTTCACTGGGCAAACTGGGCGCAGATGAAAAGCTGAAAGAAGTAGGCTGTATAGACTGTCACGTAGAAGTGAACGCCAAGAAGAAAGCGGACCACACCAAAGACATCATCATGCCGACAGCGGATCTATGCGGCACCTGTCACCTGCGAGAATTTGCAGAACGTGAATCGGAACGCGACACCATGATTTTCCCGAATGGCCAATGGCCGGCAGGGCGTCCATCACACGCGCTGGACTGGAAAGCCAACGTTGAGACCACAGTCTGGGCTGCGATGCCACAGCGTGAAGTTGCTGATGGCTGCTCCATGTGTCATTACAACCAGAACAAATGTGACGGTTGCCATACCAGACATGAATTCTCAGCGGCAGAATCGCGTAAACCGGAAGCCTGTGCAACCTGCCACAGCGGGGTAGATCACAACAACTGGGAAGCCTACTCCATGTCCAAGCACGGCAAGGTCGTTGCCATGAAGGGCGACCAATGGAACTGGGACGTACCGCTGAAAGATGCCTTTGCCAAAGGCGGACAAAGTGCCCCCACCTGTGCTGGCTGCCATATGGAATATGAAGGCGAATACGCCCACAACATGGTCAGAAAAATACGCTGGGCCAACTATCCTTTTGTTCCGGGTATTGCTGAAAACATCACGAGCGAATGGTCAGAAAAACGACTGGACTCATGGGCAGTCACCTGTAGCCAATGTCACTCAGAACGTTTTGCCCGTTCCTACCTGGAACTGATGGACAAAGGTACCCTGGAAGGACTTGCCAAATACCAGGAAGCACATGACATCGTGAAAGGGCTATATGATGAAGGCCTGCTGACGGGACAAAAAACCAATCGTCCAGCACCGCCTGCACCTGACAAACCAGGCTTTGGTTTATTCACCCAGCTATTCTGGTCGAAAGGCAACAACCCTGCCTCATTGGAACTCAAAGTACTGGAAATGGCTGAAAATGACCTGGCCAAGATGCACGTAGGCTTTGCCCACGTCAACCCTGGTGGCTGGACCTATACTGAAGGCTGGGGTCCGATGAATCGCGCGTATGTTGAGATTCAGGATGAACACACCCGCCTGCGCGAAATGATCACCCTGCAAGAGCGTGTCAGCAAACTGGAAGCAAAGAAAACCAGTCTGCTGGACCTGAACAGCACCAGTGAAAAAATCTCACTGGGGGGACTAGGCGGCGGCATGTTGCTCGCAGGCACCTTAGCGCTGATTGGCTGGCGCAAACGTAAACAAAGCTAAGCTTTGACTACTGCAAACGACAACCAGCGCACTCAACAAGTGCGCTGGCTAGACAAGTTCCTCCCGTTACTAGGCATTACTCTCGTAACGGGAGGTTTCATTTTACTCAGCTGGTTTGCCTACTTATGGCTGACCCCGGGAATTGCTCCCTATCAATACCAACTGATAAACGAAGGGGACGCAAGCAAATATCCGGAACTCGAACTGGAAGCCTGGCCGACACTCAAGATCAGCAAACATGAAATACGCGTCGCAGAAAGCGACAAACCTGTCGCGCTTGCCTATTTTGGGCAACGAGAACAAGAAGCACCGGTACTGCTCAACTGGGAAAATCACACCGGCGAACCACTGATCGCACTGGAACGCAAACCATCGGAGCTTAGCGCATTAGCCACTGCGATCGGCAAACACACTTCCCCGAACGCCCTCATCCTTGCCTGGTGGGATACCTCCCGCCAGATACGCTTGCTATCGGAGCGCAACACCTTATTTAACGGGCACCTCAATGAACCGCTCATCATACCCGCGCGCTGGCAGGAACAAAGCGACACCATCCGCGCCTATGAAAGCAATATCGCGCAGAGCGCACCGACAGAAGAAGAGTATAAACAATTCCGACGTTTCACCGAAGCGCTCGTTCAGACACCCGAAACAGGCGTAGCCCAATTACGTGAATTGATTGACTCCAGCCAGGAAGCCTATCTGGTGATCCATGTCTCTGATTTATACAAATTAGGCCTGCTGCACCCGGACAAATTTGGTGTGGCCTACAAAAACTATGCCCTGACAAGCAATATCCATGGACTGATCACCCACATGAAAGTCGAGATGAAAGAACATAATTACAGCACCTATACGCTGCAATCACTCTCTGATCGCGACATCCGGGTATTCTTTTTAGCAGACGAGCCCAGTACAAACACACTCATTGCCCAGATGCTTCCCTTTACTGACAAGCCTCCGCCGCTTGACCTAAAAGCTGCGCAACTTGTCTACCAGCAAGGAGGATACTGGGTATATAAACTGCCATAAAGAGCAGCACTTAGAAATAACCCTACTAGCAGAATCAAAACCATTTACACAATCTGATGATCGCGTACAATACGGCTAGATTTATTACTGTTAAGACCTAAGTTAGAAAAAAGGAGAGAACATGAAGTACATTACAGCCTATGCACTTGCTATAGCAGCAATGTTTGCATTGATGACGGGAAGTAGCATAGCCGCTTCAGATGTTCCATTTGAAGGGCGCACCAAATGCAGCAACTGTCACAAATCGCAAGCCAAATCATGGAAAGACACCGCGCATGCCAAGGCAATGGAATCGCTCAAGCCAAATACCAAAAAAGAAGCCAAAATCAAAGCCAGGCTGGATCCGGAAAAAGACTATACCCAAGACAAAGACTGCGTAGGCTGTCATGTAGATGGCTTTGGCAAAGCAGGCGGCTATACGATCGATGCGCCCAAGAAACCGCTGGCTGCAGTAGGCTGTGAATCCTGCCATGGACCTGGCCGGAATTTCCGTGGCGATCATCGTAAGGCAGGACAGGCATTTGAGAAATCGGGCAAGACCATGCAACGTAAAGCATTGGCAGACAAAGGCCAGGATTTTGCGTTTGAAGAAAGCTGCAATGCCTGTCACATGAACTATGAAGGATCGCCCTGGAAAGGAGCGAAACCGCCTTACACCCCATTTACCCCGGCTGTTGATGCGAAATACACCTTTGACTTCGATAAAATGGTAAAAGATGTTAAGGCAATGCACGAGCACTACAAACTGGATGGTGCTTTCGAGGGCGAGCCTAAATTCAAGTATCACGATGAATTCCAGGCAAGTGCCAAAGTAGGTGAAAAAGGAAAAGAGTAAAACTGT
>NZ_FNPJ01000116.1 GCF_900107265.1 Nitrosomonas sp. Nm33
GCACTCCAAGCCGGGAACTCGCGGGGTAATTGCCGCCATTGACAACCTGTTTTTAAAACATACAAAATTGCATTTACCACCTGGCGTAGACTTACTTCTCTCGGCCTTCCTGCTGCTGATACCGGTAGGTGGGGTTTCAAGTGATACCACGCTCCAGAGCTTAGGTTGCTCGGATAACACTTCTTCCGTTTTTTGGTTGATTCATAAAATGGTGAATGTTAACAAACAGCAAAAATCGCTACATCAGCTAGCTCTCAGAGTTTCCAAACAGTTTCTTAAGGTTCAATTCTCTGTCCCCTTGGGGCGTTAGAAATAGCAAAGACGGCCGTCTAGAAAGGAAAAAACGGCGTAACACCTCGCTGCATGCAGCGAGGTAGTTGTTTTTGGTTCGCCACAATTTTATTTGTTCTATTTTATCCAGTTAAATTCGATCCTAAAATTCGGAATCACCCTAACGATATAGTATCTTTATCTTACTGCCCAGCAAAATAATCTTGGTATATTCAGCGGGTACTGCTTGTATTTAAACCAAGGCTTCACCAGTTAATCTTTCTAAGATGCGTAGTGGAGAACGTGACGGATCACCCATCGCATCTGCCGGTAGGTAGAATGTTTGATCGAGACTGTGCTGTCCCCCCATAGCGCCATGCAGTACCAAATCGGTGAGTACAATCCAGCTTGATCCAGCCGGAAACTCCATGATTTTACGCGGCGCTGTCCGCTGATACTCCTTGTCACGGATACCAAGAGAGCGCAGCGTAGCGATGTACTGATCGTATTTGGTCTTTGCTCCGTCAATAATGCCGAGGCGAGCCAGGATGGAGGAAATCCAGCTCGGCTTGCTGAGGTGCACGGAAGGCAGAAAACGACGCACGAAGGGTTCGAACGGTTCACCGATCTGCCAGATGCGCGGTCGATTGACAGGGTTGATGTTGGTGAAGATGCGCAGCATGCTGCGCCCCTGAGTGGGGTATCCGTAACTCGAATCGATGTGTAACGACTGGGTGCTATTGCGAGGAATAGGGCGATAGGTGGTCCGTTTACGGTCCAACGCTTGCTGGTAGCTGGGGAATAATTGGGCAATCACATTCTCACCCCACTTGCTATAGCGTGACATGATCGCTTCAAGGTCAGGGCGCGCCGTGTCTCTGATTTGAGCCCGCATCATTTTTCCGTTCACGTGTACGAAATGATACTTCTTGATGCGGCCATGCGCTGGATCGAAAATGATCGTCGGTCGGCCGTCCTCAACGTCGGGCACTCGTGTCAGAATATTCGATGTGTCCGAGATTAATGCTCGCTCACCCCCAGATAACTCGAATCCGCTTTTGGGCAGGTAGATGAGCCCACCCCCTTCCAACATCTCAATGGCTTTGAGCCGTACCTCCGGCGCCGATAGATCGATTCCAGGCTCAATCGTCAGCATCTTCACCGTTTCAGCTTCTTCGCATACGGAAACACCCCCTATACCTACCATGACATCTCCTTGATTTATCTAGAAGTATAAATAGCTTGCCAGCAAAATAATGACACTACATTACCACCTTTTTGTCTAGATAGAAATTGTTTTGATCTTACTTCTAATTTAGTTAAATGTTGCTTCTAATTCTATTGAACTGAGTATCTGTAATCCATTAAATAGACACTTTTTTATCGAAGATACTACTTTCTGATGGTGCCAGCTTTTTGTCCCTTGAAAGAATTAAAAAAAACAAACCAACCGCTTTGGAACATGTGTGCTAGAGACTGAATTTTGTAAATTGGGAAGCGTGCAGAATGATCCCGGCTGATCTGCGTACTAACTATGCTATCGTCACAATAGCTGAAATAGAAAAATGATTGATGGCATTTGATGAAAAATGAGATAAGGATTATTCTTCCACGTCCAGCTTTGTCAGAGTTGAATTTAACTTTACCATTTCATATTAATGGGTATTTTCTAAAAAATTTGAATGAAAGCTCTATTCTTTCTTCGTCATTACAATGATATCGATCATATTACTCCGGTCATTTCCAAATGGATCGAATCCAATCATGTTTGTGACATTATTCTGATAGGTAATCCGAAGTTCCGGAATGATTACCGTATTCAATATCTAAGCAAGCTGGAAGGTGTGCGCGTCGCGCATATCCGCGATCTGTTGCCAGCGTTTGAATATGTCGCTTGGCGACTGCAAACGCTGTTATTGAGTCACGGTTTGCGACGATCGCTCATGGGGCCGCTAGTTGCTACCTTGCGCTGGGTTTTTGATGCTGGGAAACGGAAATTCATTTGGAGAAATACTGCTCATCGTCTACTAATGCATAGTTTTGTAAGTCTGGACAAAGGTGTAGTGGTATTTGACTGGATTACAAGAAATTCGCCTGTATGCCTGGAGTGGGTCGAAACAGTGGTATCCATGGCGCACAACATGGGTTTAGGGGCAGTATCGCTCCCTCACGGAGATAGTCCACATGCTAATCAGCTGATACGGCATGGAGAATGGCGCCTTCAGCCGGATACGCTGTATTCCGCTGGCCGAATATTTGACAAGCTGGTCGTGCCGAATGAATTATGTGCCAAACGCTTTCACCCGTTTATGACTAATCAATCATTAGCAGTACTGGGCTCGCCGCGCTATTGCGATGAATGGCTCGCTAAATTGAAAGAATTGTTACCTCCTGCACCACTGGTAAGCTCCAGCAATCAGCTCAAAATAGCGATGTTTCTGAGAAAGGATGATTTCACCATATTCTGGGAGGAAGTCGGCGAAGTTATTCGAATGATTGCTACTTTCCCAGGAACTGTATTGGTGATCAAGCCTCATACCCGTGGCGGCTGGAAACAATCTTTGACCAAGGATACTTCCCTGCACCGCTTGCCAAATGTAAGCATCGCTGGAGACAACATTCACTCGATTCATTTGATGAACTGGGCGGATGTCATTATCGATCTTGCCACTTCGGTAGTGTTTGAAGCGATCAAGGCAAAGAAACCGGTGCTGGCAGCCGATTACTTGCATGCTGGCCGCTCTGCAGTCGCTGAGTTTATGCCAGAAACAGAGCTGTGCTGTCGTGATGACGTCTATCAAAAAATAGATGAATTTCTTTCAAATGGTTGCAACTCCTTCTATATCGAGAAGCATCGGCGGCGTTTTATCAAGGAAATGCTTGATGGTCCTGATGCAGAGGTATTGCCGCGTTATGTAAGTTTGTTGGAGACGCAAGCACAAATGAGTTCGGTAGGGAAAGATAAAGATTGATAATAATTTGAAGTGATCTCGATCAGATCTTAGAATTTAACTAAATTGGAAGAACTAGCGATCCCGGGCATGGTCTTTCAGAGTGAGTGAATAGCCCGAGCACAAAAATGGAGGGGGTATGCATTGTCTGGTTTCTTGCAATTTGATTAAGTTATCATGAGTAAACCGACGGAATCTTCCGGTAAATCAATTGATGTCGTGATTCCTGTTTACAATGCACCTGATTTGACGCGGCGCTGCGTCGATTCTGTTGTGGTCTATCTTAGCAATTCCATCAGGCGTATTTTTATTCAGGATGATGCTTCCGCCAGTGAGACACGTGAAATGCTGGATAACCTGCCGTACGATTGTGTTGAAATTTATCATGCAAAAAGGAATCAGGGCTTCGGTCTATCAGTGAATGAAGCAGTTAATCGATCTGATGCTTTTTATGTATTGATTCTTAATTCAGATACTGAAATAAGTCATGATTTCCTCCCGCTGCTATGTGCGACATTAGCTGCTGATGCAAAGTTAGCAGCCATCATTCCCGCTGGTAACAGTTATGCCAAATATAACCTTGATCGCTATTTGCTGCGAGAAGGCGGCTATATATCGACTTATTACCTTCGAGGACATGCCATTCTGATTCGTCGTGATATTTTTCAGGAAGTGGGTGGTTTCGACCCTGTGTTTGGGCGAGGTTATTATGAAGACATTGATCTTGGCCGTCGGCTTGATCTTCACGGTTGGCGCTTTGGGGTGCATCCCGGCACTCGGATTTACCACAAAGCGGCCGGCTCGTTTGGCCGTGGACGAGCTTTACAGAAATTAATAAAGCGTAATCGCACTCTATACCTTTCACGCTATCCCAAAGCGCGACAGAATATCCTTCTTTTTTCAGGCGATTGTTCTCTAGCAGACTTTCCTTCGTCGGTCCTCGATGCAATTGAGAATGTATTCCATGAAGGGGGCTATGTACATTGGATTACACCGGCTATATCTCCTGCATTGCTATGCTTGCAGATGTATAGTCAACCCCTATGCTTAAGTGCGGTAATCAGTGTTGTTCTTCGTGGTTGGCGACGGGCAGACAGGCGCATTACAGGAATTTGGATGATGCCTGGCATTCCACTGTTGTTACGCACCTCACTGACACTTTGGGGCCGTGCGTTTGGGCTGGAAATAAAAGAGCTATCGCTTAAAGAAAAGACGATACAAGACTGTTCAGCCAGATTACTTTCCAAGTAATTAGAATGTTTAGTCCCACGGTGTGCTGGAGTAATATATAGTCAATTATCGAGGGACATATTATGGGACAGGTACTGCATGGAAGCGCCCGTACGACAGAGGCGGTGCGTCGAGCGATACAACATAGTCAAGAGAGCCTGAAAGCATTGGCAAAACGCCACGGAATTAACGAGAAGACCGTGGCGAAATGGAAGAAGC
>NZ_FNPJ01000069.1 GCF_900107265.1 Nitrosomonas sp. Nm33
GCGAGAAAAATACTTTCATAACCGCGTATTTGACAGCATCGATACGCTCGAGAATCATTTGGTTAGTGCATTATGTAATCTCGAAAATGCCCCGGCTTTAATCAAAAGTATAACTGGCTGGGATTGGATTATTAATGCAGTTTCTAGTGCAAATTATAATAATATGTCACCCAATGTCACGTTGAGCGGCTATTCGGACTGGTGGTATTTTGATAACAGCTCAAGCTATAATTTCAGCCTGGCTCCTGGAGAATCAACTGATCTGGAAAAAGGATCCTGTATCAAAGGCTTATATTCTTCTTATGGGGCATCCCCCAGCTGCTCTTATGAAAATCAAGATAATTGCACCTGGAATAGGAGCTCAACATGCGAATCGAGCACGTTTGTTTATGGCACATCAACTGGACGGTACTGTCAAAGGCTGGCAAAGCGTTGATGGTGTGATGGATTGCGTGGATGCAGCCAATCAGATCATGCTATGCCAGCAGGCAGGATATGATTCGGTTGGTCCATGCAGGTGTACGCAAATAGGAAGTCATTGTAACAGCATTTTTTCCGAGGTTGCCTGCATGTTTGCCTGCTGGCTCTCTAATGCAGGTCAGACTGGTGGAGGTGAACCTGGTGGAGGGGAAGATGCCATGCAGGATAGAAAGTTGAAAACCTATATCAGACAACGAAATGAACCTAGCCTAAAATAAGTGAAAAGAATATAAACTCAATCGCAAAGAAATCAGTAGGTAGGGTGTAATAAGCGAAGCGCATTGCACCAATGTTTTTCATTTGGCGCAATAATGATTGCGCCCTACGCGGGCTGACACCTTGTATGGCTCACGTGACAATCGCAGCTTTCTGGAACGCAACAACATACGTTTCTCCGGCAAACCATTGGGACGCCCGGCAAAGATTACACCTGAAAACAAGGAGGTGATGAAGCGCCTGAAAGCACAACGTCGGCAGGAATATCGGGAGCGGATTCCGATTGAAGGAAAGTTTGGACAAGGAAAGTATGGCTATCGCCTCAACCATATTTGAGCTAGACGCGCCGATACGTCTGTAGCATAGATTAATAGCATCTTTCTGGTCATGAACTTGCTGGTGCTGGTGCAGATTTTTATTTGTCTGAAGAAATTTGTTGCCAAAATAGCATTATGGGTAACAAAAAAGAGCGTACTCAAAGCAGTTGTGTTTGCGCTTTCCTATCAATTCATTTCAAATCGGAATCTCTGCTTGGTAGTGCATAAATGATTGCTGAATTTCTGAGTAAACTCTAATTAAACTTTTATCAGAGTGGATAACTCAAGCTTATCCATCTATGGACTCTTCCTGTTTTGAAAATAAAACAGGAAGAATCCATTCCATTACCCTACTGCGCTTCAAGAAATGCAATGACATTTTCTACCGGACCTACTTCTATAATACCTGATCCGAAGCGTTCTCCAGCGACAAAAACTGTTTTATTCTTTATGCCTAGATAAGTGTTGGTGGCAGGATAAAAACGAAAGAGAAACCCTTCTGCAGTCTGATTGACACCATTTTCTGGAGAAAAAAGATCAGGAAATACTTGCTCGGCGAGCGCAAAGATTCTTTCCTCCTGATTATTTTTACCTTCAGCTAAAAAGATGCCTCTCCGGAAATCTCCACTAGCAGCATCCAAAAAGCCTCCAAAAACTATTTGGCCGCTATCATTTAATTGGGTTGCATGCCCCCCTTCTGTTGAGCTATGAAGAATTTGAGATTCACTGAAAGTAGCAACTCCACCAGTTCCATTGGTAGAACGGCCAATTGCAAAATCAAAGCTCACTTCTTTGCCATCAACAGAAACCGGCATTCCATCATATGCAACCAGTTCAAGATCTGATTTGCTAGTTCCACGCCATATTCCATACTTCTGACTAGCGGGAGATCCCAATGCATCCGTAGAAGCATCGTTCGCATCTACAACCGCTCCGCTCAAAGCAAACTGGCCAGCCTTATTCATTGCTATGCTGGAGAAGGAGCTGAAAAACCAGGTGTCACCAAAGCCAGGTGGTTGATCTGCAAGCTGTAAAATAGAAGAAAGTTGAGAAACACCGCCCTCATTAATATTTACATAAGGTTGGGATAATCTGGGCGTGCCTGCTAAGATCGCTAAAGAATGACCTATTTTAACCGGCGCTATTGATGACCCATTGCTTCCCATTAATGGTAAGCTCGTCTCAGTGAATGGTAATAAGAACGTACTATTCACATCTTCAGCAAGAAACTCTCCTTCCAGGAGCAGCAATCTAATTGCACCTGAACTATCTGCTATCCATAGACTTTCTTTTGCGGAACCATTGGCAGCATTACGCAAAATTGCAGGAAAACTTATTTCCCCCTGATCATTGAATGAAAGTATATTTACGTTAATGGCAAATATATTCAGGCCCCGGCTGTCGAGATCCAAATGAAACGTTGTATCTGCCATACCTGGCACAGGGTCGCCACTAGTCAGTATCATCTGGGTTTTCTCTTGATCCCATTTGAAAATACCAAAAGTTTCAGATGGGCACAAAGCTCCCCCCAAGCCTGAACTAAAAGCAATTTCTCCAGATTGATTAATATTCACTGAACTTATCGCGTTTGGTAAAAAAATATAATCACAATTCGCTAGAGGTGAAGGAATTAATTCTAGTGTCTCAAAATTCCAGAACCATATGCCCATTCGTTCACTTTGGTTATTATTGCGATTTCCGACTACTGCTTGAATAACCATCCCGGCATCGGTAAAAGCAAAATTTGTGATACCTCCAATATAGTATTCCTGCGAAAAACCTGGAGCTTGATCGCCATTACGCAGTATCCCGTATATTTTTCCACTTACATAAGTAACCAGCCCAAAGGATCCAAAGGTACTTTGGCCGCCGACTATTCCAAACTCCTGTAATTTTGCTAAAAAACCCACATGTCCTGACTCTGTTACTACAATAGTAGATACGCGAGAAAAAAATACGAGCTTTTCATCAAAAGATACATTGGGGTAGGGAAATCCAGGCAACGAATCATATTCTTTTATAATTAATTCTAGTTGTCCAGGTAAGCCACTCCAAACAGCGATTGGTCCACGTCCACCGTTACCAGCAACAGTAGCATCACCAGTAAATGCAACATGACCTGAAGACCCTATAACGGGATTAATTAAATCTCGGTAGGTATATTCAGAGGTAAAACCCGCAGCAGGTTGACCAGACTCAGCTATTAAATGGACTGCAGAAAATAAATAGCTGGAACATAAAATGGTTACATTCAATAGAATTATTTTTAGAATAATTCTGCAGCTTGTTGCTCTCATCTTCATCTCTCCTTATATTTTTTCTTTCTTCTGAAGACAACTCACTTATAACTATCGGGTTGAACGACTTTATGTAACCCATTGCATCGATTCACTTCACCCGCATACCCGGTTGCGCTCCCTCATCAGGTGAAAGAATATACAGCCCTCCTCCGCTGCTTCCGTCACTTGCTGCCAATACCATCCCTTCAGATAGGCCAAATTTCATCTTGCGTGGCGCGAGGTTGGCGACCATGACAGTGAGACGCCCTTTGAGTTGCTCCGGATCATATGCAGATTTAATGCCGGCAAACACGGTGCGTTGCTCTGAACCAATATCCAGCGTGAGTTTGAGTAATTTTTCCGCACCTTCTACATGTTCGGCGTTGACAATGCGTGCAATGCGTAAATCGATCTTGCTGAAATCATCGATTGAAATGGTTTCTGCGATCGGTGCAATTGTACGTTGCTGGGTATGCTGTTGCGCTTCTGAGTGCCGCACGCGGGAATGTGAATCAGGGCTTGGGGCGATAGTCTGTTTGTTGGCTTCAATCAAGGCATCGATTTGTTTAGCATCAATGCGCGTCATCAAGTGCTGGTAGGTATTGATCGTGTGTCCTGCTGGCAATAGCACTGTAGATAAAGCTTGCCCGGCTTTTTGCTTTGGCCAGGGAAGTGAGTCGCAATTGAGGAAATGCTCGATTCTCGCCGCTGTGGCAGGCAAAATGGGTTTCAGGTAGCACGAGAGCAAATAGAACAGTTGTATTCCCAAACTACAGGCAAGATGTAATTCCTTATTGCGCGCAGCATCTTTGGCGATTTCCCACGGCGCCAGCTCTTGAATCAGTTCATTCACTTCATCTGCCCGCTTCATGATTTGCCGCATTGCTGCAGAAAAATCCCGCTCTTCATACGCTTTTTCGATAACGCCAGACTGCCAGGAAGCAAAGCGTTCATCGATCATTTGCTGCAGCACACGATATTCTTCCCCAGCAACCAGTTTGCCGTCAAACCGCTTGCTGATGAATCCTGCGCAGCGGCTGGCGATATTGATGTACTTGCCGACCAGATCCGAATTCACGCGTGCGGTGAAATCTTCCAGATTGAGATCGATATCTTCCAGGGTGCCGTTCAGTTTGGCAGCATAGTAATAGCGCAGCCATTCTGGATTAAGCTGCTGCTGTAAATAGCTTTCCGCAGTAATAAAGGTACCGCGTGACTTGCTCATCTTTTCGCCATTCACGGTGAGAAAGCCATGCGCAAAAATCTGGGTAGGGGTGCGATGACCTGAATTTTCCAGCATGGCAGGCCAAAATAAAGCATGAAAATACAGGATATCTTTGCCGATGAAATGATAAAGCTCGGTGTTCGTATTTTTCTGCCAGAACTGATCAAAATCGATACCACGCTGGGAACACAAGTTTTTGAAGCTGCCCATGTAACCAATCGGCGCATCGAGCCAGACGTAAAAATACTTGCCGGATTCTCCTGGTATTTCAAAGCCAAAATACGGCGCATCACGGGAAATATCCCAGTCGGACAGTTTGTTTTCTCCTGCTTCCCCTAGCCATTCGTGCATTTTGTTGGCGGCTTCTGCTTGCAGATGATTGGCTTCCCGTGTCCAACGGCACAGGAAATCTGCACAGCGACTATCTGACAAGCTGAAAAAGAAATGCTCGGAGGCTTTTTTCACGGGCGCCGCACCCGAAACCGCAGAGTAAGGATTTTTTAATTCTGTGGGCGCATAGGCGGCGCCACAGGCTTCGCAGGAATCACCATATTGATCTTTCGCACCGCACTTGGGGCATTCTCCTTTGACAAAACGATCCGGCAGAAACATGTTTTTAACCGGATCATAAAGCTGCTCGATGGCACGCACTTTGATGAGGCCTGCTGCTTTCAGCTTGTGATAGATATCTTCCGAATACTGACGGGTTTCTTGCGAATGAGTGCTGTAGTAATTATCAAAATCGATATGAAAACCGGTAAAATCGCGCAAATGCTCACCATGCACACGGGCAATCAGCGCTTCCGGCGTCATGCCTTCTTTCTCGGCACGCAGCATGATGGGCGTACCATGCGTATCATCTGCGCATACGTAATAAACGGTGTGCCCTTGCATTTTCTGGTAGCGTACCCAGATATCGGTTTGAATATATTCCACCAGGTGGCCAAGGTGAATGCTGCCGTTGGCATAAGGCAGCGCGGAAGTAACCAGCATTTTTCGTGTGTTCATCGATCGTCGGTATGTTGAATATTTGAGAAGGTGAATTGTAACAAACTGGATACTTTCCCCTGATATTTGTTAACATCAATAATTTCAATAAATAAATGCTCTGCATAAAGGAGTTGTATCGTGGCGATTACAGAACAACAAATAGAAACCGCCCTCAAGGAAATTATCGACCCTACCACGGGCAAAGACTACGTCACCAGCAAGGAAGTGCACAATATCAAAATTGATGGAAGCAATGTCTCGCTTGATATTGAACTAGGCTACCCGGCCAAAAGCGTGATCGAATCGATTCGCCAGCAGGTCAGCAATGCGTTGAAAACCATTCCAGCTATCGGCAACATAACCGTCAATGTAAGTAGCAAGATTATTCCGCATGGCGTGCAACGGGGTGTCAAGCTGATTCCCGGGGTAAAAAATGTGATTGCGGTCGCTTCTGGCAAAGGCGGTGTTGGCAAATCTGCCACCGCAGTCAATCTCGCGCTCGCGCTCGCTGCTGAAGGGGCCAATGTCGGTATCCTGGATGCGGATATCTACGGTCCCTCACAACCCCAAATGCTCGGCATCAGCGGTCAACCCGAATCACCGGATGGTAAAACTATCGAACCGATGCGTGCACATGGTATTCAGGCCATGTCGATCGGTTTATTGATCGATGTAGAAACACCCATGGTATGGCGCGGTCCGATGGTGACACAGGCCTTGCAGCAACTACTGAATGATACCCGCTGGAATGATCTCGATTACCTTGTGATCGATCTACCGCCCGGTACCGGAGATATTCAATTGACGCTCGCGCAGAAAGTACCAGTGACCGGGGCAGTCATTGTGACAACCCCCCAGGACATCGCTTTGCTGGATGCCCGCAAGGGACTGAAAATGTTTGAAAAAGTCGGTATCCCGATTCTGGGTATCGTGGAAAATATGAGCATGCACACTTGCTCGAAATGTGGCCATACCGAACCCATTTTTGGAACAGGTGGTGGAGAAAAGATGTGCAAAGATTATGAGGTAGACCTGTTAGGCGCACTCCCGCTGGATATTAAAATCCGCGAACACACCGATTCGGGCAAACCCACAGTAGTCGCTGAACCGGATGGGCAGATTGCCGAAATCTATCGTGCTATTGCACGGCGGGTGGCAGTCAAAATCGCCAATCTGGCAAAGGATTATTCTGAAGTATTTACTAAAATAGTTATGGAAAATGATTAATTACTTGATATGACGATCAAATCAGACAAATGGATCCGCAAAATGGCCATCGAATACGGCATGATCGAGCCATTCGAGCCAGCGCAGATCAAACACAAAGATGGCAACAGCATCGTTTCCTACGGCACATCCAGTTATGGCTACGATATTCGCTGCTCAAATGAATTCAAATTGTTTACTAACCTGAATTCGACGATTGTCGATCCCAAGCAATTTGATTCGAATTCTTTCGTCGACGTCAAAAGTGATGTCTGCATCATTCCCCCTAACTCCTTCGCCCTTGCGCGCACCGTCGAATACTTCCGCATTCCGCGCAACATCCTCACAATCTGCCTGGGAAAATCCACTTACGCCCGCTGTGGGATCATTGTCAATGTCACCCCCTTTGAACCGGAATGGGAAGGCTACGTCACGCTCGAATTTTCCAACACTACCCCACTGCCGGCCAAAATTTACGCCAATGAAGGCGTTGCCCAAGTGATCTTCTTTGAATCGGACGAAGTCTGTGAAACCTCTTACAAAGATAGAAATGGTAAATACCAATTTCAGGAGGGAGTGACGCTGCCTAAGATATAATTTCAGACTGAAACAACTGCTTATCTCAGTAATCCAGACGAATGACGTAACATCGTGCTTTGTATTTCCTTAGCAAAAGCGCCTGGTGCGTGACTATGGAGGAAAATCATGTATATACCAAAGCACATCGTAATCCTGAAATGTTTCTACCAGGTAAGCCTGCTTGTTTTAGCGTTGATAATCTTGAGCAGCCATGCTCTGGCCAAAGAAAGCAATCAATACCAGAATCAGACTGGTTTTCTCGTTTTGACTGCGGATCGCGGTTTTGTTGGCAACGAAGAGATTCGGGATGCATTTGAGTTATTTGCAGAAAGCTATAATGCCGCCTTGGTCTTTGTCACCGATGAGCACACAGAAAAATATCTCAAGATCAGTCTTAATGCCCTGGTGGATAAAGGAGCTGAACGGATCAAAGTAATCCCGCTATTCATTTCCGCAGCAAACCCACGTTACCAACTTGCGCGTAAACTGCTGTCACGTCAGCAACTTACCGTACCCATTTCATATACGCATCCTTACGGTGAAAGCTTTTTTGCCGTTGAAGATCTGGTTGATAAATTCCGTGTTATCGAATATCCCGCTAACACTCATGTACTTGTTGTTGGATATGGCGCAACCGATCCCGTCAACGCACAAAAAATGCAGAAGGATTGGGAGCGTATTGCCGGACAAGCCGCTGCTGGTTTTGGCTTCAAATCACTTCAGGTAGTGCTCGCCTACGATGGAAAGAGTGAAGAGATAGAACAGCACACTGCTCTACTGAGGCAGGCACTCATCAGCAGCCGTGCAGCTCAGGAGATGGACGATAAAACCAAAGCCATCGTCGTACCGTTTCATTTTGGTCCTAAGCATGACAGCATGATGTCATTCGATATGGAACTCAAACGATTACTTCCCGCTGGTATGCAGTTGCTTTCCGAGAGTAAAAGCAACATCGATACCCTGGCTATTTGGTTACAACGCGAAGCTAATCTGAGTCAACCGCTCACATCAGAAGATATTGGTGTGGTGTTTCTAGCCCACGGTTCAACTTTTGACTGGAACGAGCAATTGCGCGAAGCAGTGCAGTCATTGATGAATCGCTACAAGATCGAATTTGCATTTTCGATGGCAGATCAATTCACGATTGAACGTGCCATCCGTAAGCTGGAACAGCGCCGTGCCAAAGCTGCTATCATCGTACGCGTATTTGCATTGGAAGAAAGTTTTCGTCACGAGATTGAACGCATGGTCGGGTTGGATATAGAAAATAAGGTTCAAAACATATCTGAGCACGATGCTCATAGTGGGAAAGAATATGCCCAGCATGGCATGCCCGAAAACATTCCAACCCGCATCCGTACCCGCTTACCAGTCCGAACAACAGGAGGAATTGGAGCGAGTCCACTGTTCGCAGCTGCGCTGTTTGATCGGGTGCGCGCAATATCCCAAAATGCGGCAAAAGAAACAATCATTCTTGTCGCACATGGCTCCGGCAATGACCAGCAAAACGAACAATGGCTCCAAATACTGGAAACACTCGCCACGCACATCCGCAAAACAGGAGGTAATGAATTTCGTGCAATCAAAGTCGCAACCTGGCGCGAAGACTGGCCAGATAAGCGTGAACCCTGGATTGAAAAAGTTCGTGCCATGGTGAATGAAGCGCAAAAACAAGGAGGAAGAGCACTTATTATTCCTGCACGTGTCATGGGCGAAGGACACGAAAAAATGTTTTTAGCTGGGTTGGAATATGAATTCGGCTCGGGATTCGCGCCACATCCCTTGTTTGTCCAATGGGTTGATGAGCAAATCAAATCGGGCATGGCGCAGTTCAGAACTCATGAATAAATCTGCTGCGCGCTGCAATTTTGTTTTAGCAAAACTTCGTTTTAGCGAAACTTCGTTTTCACCAACTCATGCTGAATTCTTGACAAAAAAACTATCTATCACCCCAATGATACGTTAATATTTTGCTCGTAACTGGCTCGGCTTTGAATGTTGAATACCTAGCGTTCGGGATGAGCACTTAATATCATTTCACCAAACAAAAAGGAATCATCTAGTATGAAAACACGTGCTGCCGTTGCCTGGCAGGCAGGACAACCCCTTACGATTGAAGAGGTCGATTTGATGGCTCCCAGAGCCGGCGAAGTCCTGGTTGAAATCAAAGCGACCGGTATTTGCCATACTGATTATTACACCCTTTCCGGTGCTGATCCTGAGGGTCTCTTTCCAGCAATCCTGGGGCATGAAGGTGCTGGTATCGTAGTTGAGACCGGTCCTGGTGTTAAATCGCTGCAACAGGACGATCACGTTATCCCCTTGTACACGCCGGAGTGCCGGGAATGCAAATTTTGCCTATCCAGAAAAACCAATCTATGCCAGGCAATCCGCAGTACCCAGGGGCGCGGCCTGATGCCGGATGCCACTTCCCGTTTTTCACTCAATGGTAAACCGATCCTTCATTACATGGGCACCTCCACCTTTTCCAACTATGTGGTCGTGCCTGAAATCGCCCTGGCCAAAATTCGCAAGGATGCCCCTTTTGACAAAGTCTGTTATATCGGCTGTGGTGTGACTACCGGCATTGGTGCTGTCGTTTTTACAGCCAAAGTAGAAGCTGGTGCCAATATCGCGGTATTCGGCCTCGGCGGCATTGGCTTGAATGTTATCCAAGGTGCCAAAATGGTGGGTGCTGACAAAATCATCGGCATCGATACCAACCCGGCACGCGAGAAAATGGCGCAGGAATTCGGTATGACTCATTTCCTCAACCCCAATGAAACGGAGAACATTGTCGATGCCATCGTGCAATTAACTGGCGGGGGTGCCGATTACAGCTTTGAATGTATCGGTAATACACAAGTCATGCGCCAGGCGCTGGAATGCACACACAAGGGATGGGGACGCAGTATCATTATTGGCGTGGCAGAAGCCGGTGCTGAAATCCGTACACGCCCTTTCCAGCTGGTCACGGGTCGCAAATGGGAAGGTTCTGCCTTCGGTGGCGCACGCGGTCGCACCGATGTTCCCAAGATCGTTGACTGGTACATGGATGGCAAGATCAAGATCGATCCGTTGATTACACATACACTGAAACTGGAAGATATCAATGAGGGCTTTCAGTTGATGAAGGCAGGTAAATCTATCCGCTCAGTCGTCATTTACTAACACCAAACAATGACCACACATCTGGAAACACGCAGCACACACCGTTGTTTTGGTGGCACACAAGGTTTCTATCAGCATTTTTCAGAAACCATCGGTCTGCCGATGCGATTTTCGGTCTACCAACCCCTGCAGGCTCAGCACGGCTCGGTTCCTGTCCTTTTTTTTCTTGCCGGACTTACTTGCACGGAAGAAACCTTCATGATCAAAGCGGGTGCGCAACGTATCGCTGCCCAGCTTGGTATCATGCTGGTTAGCATGGATACCAGCCCACGCCAAACAGGTATCGATGGTGAAGCTGATGATTGGGAGTTAGGTGCCGGTGCAGGATTTTATCTGGATGCGACTGAAGCACCGTGGTCAAAGTATTTCCGGATGGAAAGTTACGTGACGCAGGAGCTGTACCAGCTCATTTTGTCGCATTTTCCGGCAGATCAAAATCGTGTCGGTATCTTTGGTCACTCTATGGGTGGTCATGGTGCCTTAACGCTTGCAATGCGAAATCCAGGACTCTATCGATCCGTTTCGGCATTTGCCCCAATTGCTGCTCCACAACACTGCCCTTGGGGGCGAAAGGCATTCAGTCATTATCTGGGTGCATCTCCGGAAAATTGGTGCAAATATGATACGACCGCCTTAATCGAAGCAGGCCATCGACTGCCTGCACTCCTTATTGATCAAGGTCTCAACGATCCTTTCCTGGCAGAGCAATTACAGCCAGATCGTTTTGAAGCAGCCTGCCAGCTAGCCGGGCAACCTCTGACAATACGTCGCCATGAAGGGTATGATCACGGTTATTACTTTATCAGCACCTTCATAGCAGATCATTTACAACATCATTACGATCAGCTTAGCCGGATATAGCGACTTAATCAGTTTGAGCTGAGCTCGCTACCATAAACTCAGTTTGCACTCTTTTTAACCAAACTTTTATCCAATCAGGGATTTCTTCGGCCAATAATGGTTTGGAAATAAAATTACCTTGCGCGAGATCACAACCGGTACGACGCAGTAATTCCCAGTCATCCCGATCTTCGACACCTTCCGCCACTGCTTCCATATTTAATTGCTTAGCCAATGCCAGGCTCGCATCATAAATCACACGTAGCGTTTCATCTTTCCAGGCTCGGTGGACGAATCCCTGATCGATCTTGAGTTCATCAAAGGGAATATCGCGTAATTGTGCCAGAGAAGAATGCCCAGTGCCAAAATCATCGATGGAAAGACGAAAGCGTTTCAGGCGCAGCCTCGTCAGAATTTCGAGTGACACTCTTATATCGCCCATCAGCTGACTCTCGGTTATTTCCAGCACCAGTTTATGCGGTAAAATCCCGCTGTCGGCAGCAAGCTTAACAACGAGATCCTGAAAATCCAGAGAAGCCAGATTATCCATAGAAACATTGACGGAAACATTTAACTCAAACCCTGCCTGCTGCCATTTTTTTGCTTGCGTGAATGCTTGTGAAAGGACTAATCGGGTTAAATCATTGATCAAGCCATGTGCCTCCGCTACACTGATAAATTGATCTGGAAGAACGAGGCCATCTTCAGGGTGTTGCCAACGCACCAATGCCTCCACACCCATTACCATCCCACTGGCAACCGACACCTTGGGTTGATAATAATTAATCAGCGCGCCTTCTTTAATGGCGGTTCTTATTTCTTCCGCGCTATATATTTTTTTAGCTTTGGATGGTTTTATTGGTGGTGGCGGTGTCCATTGCGTCAATAAAGCCAGCATCGCTTCAGGTTTGACCGGTTTTTGCAGATAACCTAGCATATGAATTTTATGCGCCTGCACCAATCTCTCAGCCGTTCTCAGCATACGCTCATCCTCGCCGCTCACGAGAATCAAGCTACCCGTAAACTGCCGCTCAACGAGATAACGTACAAATTCGATCCCGTCCATCCCTGGCATGTTCAAATCAAGCAATATCACATCAGGTCGAGTCGCCTCGTTATCCACCTGCACTAATGCATCGTGCCCATTATCGCAGCAAACAACGGAAGTAAATCCCTGGTTTGTCAGCATACGTGCCAATAATTTGAGCATAAACCGCTCATCGTCAAGAATCAGAATCTTGATCGCAGATCTTTCGATCATGATGTTCCTTTTTAGGAGAAAATAATTAGTATTAAGCTACGCTAAAAATAGCTCAAACCGTTTAATCAATCCAGAAAGCGCCTTTCTGACGTTGCAAATACCAATTAGCGCTCCCTTCCTCTCTGCACCCCCCATAGCGAAACGATGGGGGCAGTAAAGGAAATTTAAACCGTAAATCGTAAAACCAGATACATACCCCTTTTTCAGAGTAGTCAATTCTATCGAATTGCGGAAATATCGCAAACCGCCGGAAATCTGCTAAGGCAGGCTGATGCCAGGCTTCGCGTACCAACATTGTATCAACAGGAAAATCACCAAACCGTTTAAATTGCTGCCACTTGGCTGAAGTCAACGGTTGATAAACGGCAAGCATTTTTGATAACACACCATTATCAGAAAGCATTGCCGAAGAATCAGATGCCAACTTAACTAATAAAATATGATAAGTTTCTCCTTCCATGACAACGATCTTCCAGTTAAAGGGTGAAAAAGGTTGCGGTAACACGCTGATTTCTGTGTAAGGAAGAGCCATTTTCTGAGCATATGTCAAACCAATGTCCTTGGCCCGCTCATGCAAGGATGCTAAAAATACAACATAAATCGCCAGACAACCAAGCGCAAAACCAGCAATATATTTCTTTGCTGGAAGAATGTAGCTTATGACCAACCCCAAGATGATGATAGCACTAAACCAAAGGTCAATGACGAACGCGAACGGCACACAAAATCGCTCAGCAGAGAAAGGCGCCAGCAGCATCAATCCATAAGAAGTAATCAAGTCTCCTGCAATATGAATAGCGATCCCTAGGCTAGCCGGAATTAAAAAAAGCTGCCATGAATAACGACCGCGTGCAACTTTGGAAAATAAATGCGACAGAAAAAATGCCCATAGCGGTAACATCAAGAGTGAGTGGGTGGGACCCTGGTGCCAGTTGAGATAAGTAAGGGTATCGATCAACCGTATTGCACCATCAATATCAGGAAAAGCTGCCGCCGTCATTCCAGTGATAAGGCGGATAAGCACTGGCAGTGCTTTTAACCTCGGCAGTACTGGCTCAGCCGCACGTACCAGCAAGGCGCCGCTTAAGGCATGGGTCAAGGTATCCATCGCGTTGGATGATCAGTGAGTCGATTTGCTGGATGGCACACTAACTCGATCAACCGATACCTGACTCATTTTAGATTCATTATTACCATAAATAGTTTGATCCAGCCACATTGCCAGGCTTAGATTACGATTCAGAAATTGTCGCGTCCTACTTGATCCTGGTGTTTCATCCCGCATCCAGAAAAAGAATGTCATCAGATAAATAGTAGTCAAAACAGATTCCTCCAGTGCACGCCGCACAAAGATAGCATCACGCTGTGCTGCCTCACGAATCCATTGCACAGTACGACTAATACGCATCACGGCAGGAATTTGGATATGGATGTGTCCAGGTTCCATTTTTGCTGAAATCATTTGTCGTGTCACTTTGCGCTGGACAGCCAGGGCATCCAGCCAAATCATGATGAGACGATGAATACGTTGCTGCGATGTGAGTGCTGAAAAATCAGCAGTATCTGCCTCTCTTAGCATGATACCGTCTGCACGATCAAACCAGGCATCAACCAGATCTTCCTTTTCACGGAAGTAGCCACGTATATCATCCAATGAAATATTTAGCTCGGCCGCAATATCATGAATACGAACGGCTTCCCACGAAGTACGCGCTGCTATTGCAACTGCAGTATTGACAATTACATCACGAATATTTTCGCTTTCTGTTATCATCTTGCCCTCCTTAAGGAATCTCTATCCGATTGCGAGAAACACCTGCTTTAATCTGCTAAATCATACTTTATATCCTGTACTTTATATTCTATATATAGAAAGAGAACATCTTGCAGCTTTCTATCCCGATACAAAGATAGAATACTAATACTCTAACCAATTAAATAAAAATTAATTCCAACAAAATAAATTAGAGGTTATTTACATGAAACACCGCATAAAGCAGTTCATTTTGTCAGCCTGTTCCCTTGCTCTGCTGAGCAGCTTCAATTTCGCATCAGCTGATACTGCCAGTGATGCTGAGACCTTGCTTAACTGGGCTGAAAATACTTATCCCGAATTCTTTCCAAGCCACCAGGCTACGCAAAGTATTGAACCTTGGCTTTTCAGGTACTACCCTGAAGCAGGCATTTATGCAGGTGTTAATAAGACTGATAATGGCATTTATGTATTAGGCGGTCCTTGGGGCAATAACCCCACATTCATTGATAGCCTACCCAATATGATCACCCATATTGTCAACTTGGGTGGCAATGGCAGCATTCCTGCCTGTAATACGGCCAATGTGCCTGCCGGACTGGTTTTCACGCAGAGTGGCAATGTCGTCAATGTCACCACCAATGGGCAATGTATTCCACTTCCAACAAACCCCAATTTATGTGAGGCACCCCAACAAGCTTCTGCAACCGGCATTTCCTTACTCACCACCAGTAATGTCACTTCCTCCGAAATAAGAGGAATTACCATTGACCTTCCTGGCATTCCCAACCCATTTCAATCTTTTGCTAATGATTCCCTTAATGGCAAGCATTGCACCATCAATGCACCGCGGGAAAGTGCCAATTTGACTGTCCATTCAGATGTCTGTTACGACATGACATCCGCGTTCGAAGGACAACTTCAAGGCGTTCCCGGCATCACCGTCAATCCACCCATCACCATGGCGGCCAAAAATACTATCACTAGCCAGACCGTAGCCGATTGTTTTGCCACTGATGCCAACAGTATCTATGATGCTTTCACTAATGAAGTGTGGATCAAGAAAAATGGTGACTTTGTCAAGGTTAGCAATTAATTTCCTTTTAGTTGATTAACGCTGCATAAACTGAATGTGTAGAAAGCTATCGAAGTAAACATAGCTTTCTACCTGGGCTTTTAGATCCTCATCCAAAGGAGGTTCCTTATGGATCCGCTCGTCCCGATAGGGCAAAATAATACAGACGCACTATCGTCGCTTGGCTGGCAGCTGGTTCTTGCATGTCAGAAAAGGAAATTCGGAGAAATAGAAAGAGATAGCTGGAAGCTCTGTAGTGAGTCAACGCTTCCGCTGGAAAATCCCTATATTCGATATGAGTCCAGCCGATAGCGGAAAATCTACTACGGCTGGTGTCGGGAGCACAAGTTAACCTACCGCGTGGTCTTTGAGTTCTGCTGACACAAAGCGGACCAATAGGGCGCGAGCCGCTTCCACGGCGGGGCTGTCGGTTCGGCGCGGATAGCATTCGATCTGACATTCCGTGGTACCAGCATGGATGGCGTTAAGCAATGCTTCCGGGCATTCCGATGCATTATCGAACCATTCAATGTTTTCGCAAGGCACAAGCGGTATTGCTGCCCCTGGAACCGGGAATGTCGTTAGAGGAAACGGCGAAGGCTATTGGACGTTCCATTAGATGGACGTGTAGCATGCGCACGCGCTACTGTAGAGTTGCTCGCTGCGAGGAGGAAGCACCTCGAACGAAACGGGCTCTCCGTAACCGTGCGATTGCCACGCTTGAGCAGGAAGCCCAAATTCTTGATGAAGTTTTGGCAGGAGCGGCTCGAGGCGGAGTGGTAGTTGTCCCTCCGCTTAAAGAGAAAATAGAGGAACGACC
>NZ_FNPJ01000072.1 GCF_900107265.1 Nitrosomonas sp. Nm33
CGATTGGTGCCCTGATTGGAAAGTTACTGGTAACCATCGGCCTGTTTGAAGCCAACATCAATGCTGATGTGTTTCATGGATGGGCGATGCAGGACCTGTTGCCTAAATTGCCACTACATTCCATCGTTGTGATGGACAATGCCACCTTCCATAAGAGACTAGACACACGGGATGCCATACATAACGCCGGGCATACCCTTGAATACCTTCCCGCTTATTCTCCTGATCTCAATCCCATCGAACACAAATGGGCACAGGCCAAGGCGCTCCGTAGACAACAAAACCAAACCGTCGATACGCTCTTCAAATCCTATGCATTCTGAATCATTCTTAACTGGTTAGGCTATAAACGAATGGCGTGGCGCAAATCAGAGTGCAACTCCATACTCACTTGCTAACGGAGTATGAATATAGGGTTATCAAGAATATGCTTCATGAGGAGGTGAAATTCATCTTGCAATTACGGGGGAAGTTTTTATAGGTTTTCAGGTTTAATGCTGTAATTTGCGTCTATTTTGGTCTTTCTGAAAACTGCTGGAAGAGCTCATCAAATTGGTTTCTATCGCATTTTCTCCAGCTTTACACTTTAAGGAGGTAGATTTTTTTTCCAGATAGCAACAAGTTATCGCTGTTGGTTCTCATGCTTCCTTCATATTATTCCTTTTATTGGTTGAATTCCCTGAGAGTTACGAGCTGATCATTTTTTCTTTTGCAAAAATACCTTCAAACTCAAATCCAACCCCAGTGATATAATTACACGTAAATCAAACTACTAGACAACCTGATTACCCGGAAATACCAGCTTGAACGTACCCGAATCGCTAGAAACGAACACAGTCATTTACCCGCTTTACGCATATCATCACTTGTCTCAAAAGAAAAAATTCTAAACATGCTTCATCACTTCCACTTCCCGTTTTTGATTCAGCGCTACGGACCTATCGATTTATATTATTTATTGGAGGAGAAATGAGTCACACATTGTATGAAACCAAGATTCAGCGCGTGCAACGTTGCGAGCTGGCCGTGCCAGGTTCGCGTCCGGAAATGTTTGAAAAGGCGCTGAAAAGCGGGGTGGATTTCATCTTTCTGGATCTGGAGGATGCGGTTGCGCCAGACGATAAAATACAAGCTCGTAAAAATATCATCCAGGCGATCAACGATCTGGACTGGAAAGGGCATGGCATCACCCTTTCTGTGCGCATCAACGGGTTGGATACGCAATTCATGGTACGTGATGTGGTCGATCTGGTTGAACAGGCTGGCCATAAGATCGACACCATTCTGATTCCCAAAGTAGGTGTTTATGCAGATGTTTACATGGTTGAAGCCATGCTCAATCAGCTGGAAATGCAGCAAAGGCTGAAAAACAGAATCGGCATCGAGGCATTGATTGAAACTGCGCTGGGTATGGCTAATGTTGAGGATATCGCGCGCAATGGCGCTTCCGGGCGCCTGGAGGCACTACATTTTGGTGTGGCAGATTATGCAGCCAGCAATCGTGCCCGCACGACTAATATTGGCGGACTCAATCCGGATTATCCCGGCGATCAATGGCATGCGGCCATCAGTCGCATGACTGTGGCATGTCGTGCATTTGGCTTGCGACCGATCGATGGACCATTCGGTGATATACAGGATCCGGAAGGTTTTAAACAGGCTGCACGACGGGCGGCTGCGCTAGGTTGTGAAGGGAAATGGGCGATTCATCCGAGCCAAATTGCGTTGGCCAACGAGGTATTTACGCCGCCTCCAGCCGAAATTGAAAAAGCCAAGCGGATTCTGGCTGCCTTGAAAGAAGCTGCTGCACAAGGTAAAGGTGCCGCTTCACTCGATGGTCGCTTGATCGATGCGGCTTCGGAAAGAATGGCTAACAATATTGTGAAAGCTGCTGAGGCAATTGCTGCCAAAAATAAATAACCAGAAGACAGGTTTTTAAACAGTTTTTTAAATAGAAGGGAGTAGGCATTGGATATTCACGAGTATCAAGCAAAAGAAATCTTGGCGGAGTATGGTGTCAAGATTGCCGAAGGTGGTTTGGCATATACAGTGGAAGAAGCGGTACAGCGTAGCCGGGAAATCGATGGCAATGTTTGGGTAGTTAAGGCGCAGATTCATTCTGGTGCACGCGGGAAAGCAGGTGGCATCAAAGTTTGTAGAACCCATGATGAAGTGGAGGCGGCAGCCGAAGCACTCTTGGGCAAGAAGCTGGTGACCCATCAAACCGGGCCGGCTGGCAAGATATGTAGCCGGCTTTATATCGAGGCGGGTACCGATATTGCCCGAGAGCTCTATCTGTCTTTCATGGTAGACCGCAGCCATGAGCGCGTTATCATGGTGGGCTCTGCCCAGGGTGGTATGGAAATTGAAAGTCTTGCTGCCACTAATCCAAAAGCAATCGTTAAAATCCATGTAGAACCTGCAGTAGGATTACAGGATTTTCAGGCGCGGACCATGGCTTTTGCCTTAGGTCTCGGAGAAGATTTGCTCAACCACGCAGTTAAAACCATCAAGGGATGTTATCGTGCCCTGCGCGATCTGGATGCTAACATTCTGGAAATCAATCCGTTGGTCGTGACCAAAAGCAACGAGCTGATTGCGCTGGATGCAAAAATGAGTTTCGATGAAAACGCTTTGTTCCGTCGCCATAGAATCGCCGAATTGCGTGACAAGACACAAATTGATTCGCGCGAGGTTGCTGCAGCAGAGGCTAGTTTGAGCTATGTGGGTTTGGATGGAGATATCGGCTGCATGATCAACGGTGCTGGTCTGGCGATGGCCACCATGGACATGATTAAGTTGGCAGGTGGTGAGCCCGCCAATTTCCTGGATGTAGGCGGGGGTGCCTCGGCGGAGCGTACCGAGAAAGCATTTCGTCTGGTGCTGGCTGATGCAGGCGTCAAGGCAATGTTGGTCAATATCTTTGCCGGAATCAATCGCTGTGATTGGATTGCAGAAGGAGTTGTGCAAGCGGTTAGAAATATCGACATGAAAGTGCCGTTGGTGGTACGTTTATCCGGGACGAACGTCGAAGAAGGTCGCAAGATCATTGCAGACAGTGGTTTGCCGATCATTACCGCGGAAACATTGGCGGAGGCAGCAGAAAAAGTCGTTCAGGCACGCAACGAAATGGTTGCAAAACAAGGTTAAGGGAGAGCAGAGTGGCCGTTTTAATTAACGAGAATACGCGCATTATTGTGCAAGGGTTTACGGGTAGAATCGGTACCTTTCATGCACAGGAAATGATCGAATATGGATCGAAAGTGGTGGGGGGTGTTACCCCAGGTAAGGGTGGACAAAAGCATTTAGGACTGCCGGTTTTCAATACCGTGAGAGAAGCAGTTGAACAAGTCGGTGCCGAAGCAAGCATCGTGTTTGTACCGCCAGCATTTGCGGCTGATTCGATCATGGAAGCAGCCGAAGCGGGCATCAAATATTGTGTTTCCATCACAGATGGTATTCCGACGCAGGATATGATGACGGTCAAGAGTTTCTTGCGCCGTTTCCCCAAGGAGCAAAGAATGATGCTGACAGGGCCGAATTGTTCGGGCACGATCAGCCCGGAGCGCGCTATGCTGGGTATCATGCCTGGTCATATTTATAGCCGAGGCAATGTAGGCGTAGTTGGCCGTTCAGGCACGCTGGGTTATGAGGCTGCCGATCAAATGCGGCGACTGGGGATTGGTATTTCGACTTCTGTCGGCATTGGCGGTGATCCGATCATTGGTAGCTCCCATCGTGATGTGTTGGAGAAACTGGAGCAGGATCCTGATACCAAAGTAGCGCTGATGATTGGTGAAATCGGTGGGCCGCAAGAAGTGGAAGCAGGTATTTTTGCTAAAGAGAATATGAGCAAACCACTCGTAGCCTATATTGCTGGGTTGACAGCTCCTGCCGGTCGACGAATGGGACATGCCGGTGCGATCATTTCTTCTGCGGGTGAAAGTGCTGCAGAGAAAGTGGAGCGACTGAAAGAGCTGGGTGTCACCATCTGCCCAACGCCATCCTTGATGGGACAAACGGTGGCGTCAGTATTGGCTAAATTGTAAGTCAAATATTGTTTCCTAAGCTTACTGGCCAGATTTTGCAATTACTTTGTCATAAGTCTGGTCAGTTTTCTTGAATCTGACACAAGCATTCACACAATAAATGCACGTTATCGTGCGAAAAACTAAAGTTACTGAATTTCTGCTGTTATGGACATTAATCAAAAGACTGAAAGAAAAAGAATTTCAACAACAGCCCGTTTTCTCTTTTTATCACGTTGGCTGCAATTACCGCTTTATCTAGGCTTAGTGCTGGCACAGTGTATTTATGTTTTTCATTTCTGGGTCGAGCTGACTGATCTATTAGGCGCCATGATGGGTGACAAAGAATCGCTGAAGCATATTCTGCATATCGTTTCGCATGAAAATGATACCGATATACCCAAGAAAATTACTGAAACAGCGATCATGCTGGTCGTGCTGGGATTGATTGATGTGGTAATGATTTCGAATCTGCTGATCATGGTAATTATTGGAGGATATGAAACGTTTGTTTCACGCATGAATCTGGAAGGTCATCCCGATCAACCTGAATGGCTATCGCATGTTAATGCTTCGGTCTTAAAAATCAAACTCGCTACCGCCATCATTGGTATTTCGTCTATTCACCTGCTTAAAACTTTTATCAATGCCAGTGCCTATGATGAAAAGACATTGATTGCCCAAACTGTCATTCATATTGCTTTCTTGCTATCCGCAATTGCAATTGCCTTCACAGATTACCTGATGGCGGCGGCGGAGCCTAACAATGCAGAATCAGGCGAGTGAAGGTGGCATATTTTCTAACAGCTTGATAATACCCAGTAAGGCGACTCCAACAGCTTGCCGCCTTACTGCTTCACGATCTCCTGAAAAAAAATGGGTTTCGCTGCGTGCGAGCCCTTGCTTGGATGCCCAAGCAAAACATACCATCCCCACAGGTTTTTCCTTCGATCCACCTGTAGGGCCGGCAATGCCGGTTACCGCCACCGCTAGCTGAGCATCACTCATTTTAATGGCACCCGCCGCCATTTCTTGTGCGGTTTGTTCGGATGCTGCGCCATATTGAGTCAGGGTTGCGGGCTGCACTCCAAGCATTTGTTGTTTAGCGTGGTTACTATAGGTAATAAAACCACGATCGTACCAGGCTGAACTGCCCGCAACGGCAGTAACCGCTTGACCTATCCAACCACCTGTGCATGATTCCGCACTCGCCAGCATAAGGCCCTTTTCAGCAAGTGCCTCACCCAGCTGCTCAGCATAAGTTAGCAGTATTTGATCATCGACCATAAAACCACCTCTAAAAATTCATTTTGTGGGTGAATCGCTGCGTGCTGCACTTTACCCCTGACCAAATAAACAAGTTGTTAGGTTAAGTCTAAAAGTAACTTTCGAACAATACGAGTGACTTCCAGCCAGCAAGGCAAAGTAAGGTATAGAATGCTGCCAGTAAATCATCAAACATCACCCCAAATCCACTGCGTAACTTGCGCTCAAAGTATTTGATGGGAGGCGGTTTAAGGATGTCAAAAAAACGAAATAATATAAACGCGGCTACATACCATAACCAATGATCAGGAATGAAATAAAGCACCAGCATGAAAGCGACGATTTCATCCCATACCATACCGTGATGATCGGGGGCACCTAATACCCGGCCAGTAATACCGCACGCCCAGATACCTAGAATAAACAGGATATCGATAACAAGTAACAGTGCGATCGGTTCGAGCAACGGTTCTAGGGTCCAGAATAATGGAAAAGCAACCAGTGTGCCAAAAGTACCGGGTGCCAGCCGGATTAACCCTACCCCGGCACCAAATGCGACAAAGTGGGCAAAGCGGCTATGAACAAACGCTAAATCAGGTTGCAAAGAAGGAAGTTTGAAATTGGATTGATAGGGTTCAGGTAAGGAAGTGGTCATAGCCTTTTTTCTCGTGTGTGATCGCGTTGCCGTTTGCATCAAGAATGAACAATCCTTTGCCCTGGTAAATTTTTCCAATGCGAGTAAGGGGAATAGTCAATTCCTGGGATAGTTGTTCTATTTCGATACGCTTTTCCTCGGGTGCCGTAAAACAGAGTTCATAATCATCGCCTCCTGCTAGTAAACAGTCAACTGCAAGCGATAAAGATAAGTATTTTTGCATGACCCATGAGCATGCAATTTTTTCTAAATGGATCGTGGCGGCCACATGAGAGCATTCCAGAATATGTCCAAGATCAGCCAGCAATCCATCGGAAATATCGATGGCACTGTGCGCAAGATCGATTAATCGCTGCCCGAGTTCGATGCGCGCTACAGGCGTATCAAGTGCAGCTAAACACACGGTCAGTTCTTCTGGATCCAGTGAGATGCGTTGTTGCAGGTGAGCAAGCGCTAATGCGGCATTACCTAAATACCCGGAAATCCAGATATCATCGCCCAGCATGGCACCACTTCTTCTCAATGCTTTACCTTTAGGGACTTCTCCCATGATTTGTATGCCTATATTCAGCGGACCGCGGGTCGTGTCGCCACCAATGAGTTCCACTTGATATTTGCTGGCTAGCGTAAAAAAACCATCGATAAACGCTTCCAGCCAGCCGCTATTCATGTTGACCAAATTGGCAGGTAATGTCAGGGCGAGTGTGCTCCAACGGGGAATGGCCCCCATTGCTGCCATATCAGAGAGATTGACAGCTAATGCTTTTTGACCAAGCTTGCGAGGATCGGTATCGGCGAAGAAATGCTGATCTGCTACCAGCGTATCAGTAGAAATAGCTAAATCAGTCGTCGCGGTGTAGGGAATGAGAGCAGCATCATCGCCTATACCAAGTATCGCTCGATGAGTCGGTCGTGTGAAATAGCGACGGATAATATCAAACTCGGAACTCACGACCTATTTATGGAAAAAATTAATCAAAATTCATTATCGAAAAATAACATAACGAAAAGGAAGCTACACCGATTCAATTTTTTTATTGGCTCGCGCCTGAATTTCTATGGAGCGTAATTGTGCCGCGAGCTTATCCAGCACGCCATTCACATATTTGTATCCGTCGGTCCCTCCATATGTTTTGGCGAGCTCTATCGCTTCGTTGATAATGGCACGATAAGGAATTTCCAGGTGATAAATGAGCTCATAGGTACTGAGTAAAAGAATGGAAGACTCAATAGGGCTGAGATCGGTCAGGGAACGATCAAGATATGGTTGTATGTGTTGTTCCAGCGTGGTTGAATTTTTAAGTACACCACGAAGTAACTCGGAGAAAAAAGATTCATCTACTTTGGGAAAAAGGCTGGTTTCACGTAATTGTGTTTCGA
The DNA here is from genome assembly GCF_900107265.1 of Nitrosomonas sp. Nm33. Taxonomy (GTDB): domain Bacteria; phylum Pseudomonadota; class Gammaproteobacteria; order Burkholderiales; family Nitrosomonadaceae; genus Nitrosomonas. Next base: position 7,330 of record NZ_FNPJ01000072.1, read on the forward strand.
TGAAACTTGCATCGCTCCCAGCGACACGCCACTGATAAATACCTTGTAGCACGAGTTCGCGCGAAAGATGGCGACGTTTCTTGTATTTAAAGCCGGGTTTTGATTGTGAAGTTGATTGTGCATCAGTCATGAACGAGTTCTTATGTCATTTCATCAAGTTTTGCCAGAAGATTGGCCATTTCGATCGCTGCGCGTGCAGCTTCTGTTCCTTTTTGGATCATGCGGGTGAGTGCTTGATCATCGTTGTCAGTCGTGAGTATGCCATTTACCATAGGAATACCCGTATCGAGCTGAACAGAGGTTAAGCCTCTGGCTGATTCATTTGCTACGATTTCAAAATGATAGGTATCACCCCGTATGACAGCACCTAATGCGATCAAGGCATCAAACTGATCAGACAGGGCCATTTTTTGTAATGCTAGCGGGATTTCCAATGCGCCAGGTACGGTAGTCAATAACATATTTGATCCTTGGACGCCCTGTTTGGTTAATTCAGCAATACAAGCGCCAAGTAATCCTTCTCCTACTTCAATGTTAAAGCGGCTCATCACGATACCGATGCGGAGCTCGGCTCCAACGAGCCTGGTTTCAACTTCTGGGATATTGTCATAATACGCCATGCTTACTCCAGTAAGGGTACTAATGGTTGAAAAAATAGAAAAAATTAGATTTTATTGTAAAGCAGTTAGTTTATTTTGGGTTTCCAGATATCCCGTCACTTCCAGACCAAAACCCGTCATGCTGGGCATTTTGCGTGGCGTCGCAAGCAAACGCATCTTACCTACGCCAAGATCTTTCAGTATTTGGGCACCGATACCATGATCACGTAAATCTGTCTTGAACTGATGCTGGTGCTGTGTTTTGCTCTGTAAGAGCCGCTCTGTCAAAATGGTTGCATCTCCTTTGCGATGCAACAGCACGATTACTCCTTGCCCCGCCTCAGCAATGGCATGCATGGCATCATTGATGCTCCAGGAATGCGTACGATCATTGACATCCAGAACATCAATGACGGATAAAGGCTCATGCACGCGAACGAGCACTTCTTGATCGGGATGAAGTATGCCTTTTACCAGGGCAAGATGAGTCGTATTCGCTGTTTTATCATGGTAAGCAGTCAGATGAAATTCACCATAGATAGTTTGAATGGGTCGCTCAGCCACGCGTGTTACTAAGCTTTCCGTCAGACTGCGATGATGAATGAGATCCGCGATGGTACCAATTTTGAGTTGATGCTTGGCGGCAAATTCAATGAGATCCGGGAGGCGCGCCATTTCACCATCATCTTTCAGAATTTCACAGATTACTGCAGCAGGGGTCAATCCTGCCATATGCGCCAGATCGCACCCTGCTTCAGTATGCCCGGCGCGTACCAATACGCCCCCTTTTTGTGCCTTGAGCGGGAAAATATGACCGGGCTGGACAATATCTTCGGGTTTTGCGTCCGCTTTAACGGCAACTTGAATGGTACGAGCGCGATCAGCCGCAGAAATCCCTGTCGTTACACCCTTTGCAGCCTCAATAGAAACAGTAAAGTTGGTGCCATGGGATGAATAGTTAGCCGAAACCATCATCGGCAATTTGAGTTGATGGCAGCGTTCTTCGGTCAGCGTTAAACAGACCAATCCACGGCCATATTTAGCCATAAAGTTGATCGCCTCCGCTGTCACAAAATCAGCAGCCAGAACCAAATCACCTTCATTCTCACGGTCTTCTTCATCGATGAGAATGACCATTTTCCCAGCTTTGAAGTCTGAAATGATCTCATCGGTAGTGCTAATTGCCATATTTATTTAATTATAATTCCAGAAGATAGTTCCATCAGACGGGCTACATAACGTGCTAGCATGTCCGACTCCAAATTTAGTTGTTCACCCGGTTTAAGATATTTCAGATTTGTTTCAGCTAATGTATGGGGAATGAGATTGATTTCCAAGATATCGTCATGGATACGATTGACGGTCAGACTGACACCATTGACCGTGATCGACCCTTTTACTGCAATATATTTTAACAGCGATGGCGGTGATTTGATCGCTAGCAGATAATTTTCTCCAACTTGCTCAAATTTTGTGACTTCACCTACCCCATCCACATGACCACTAACCAGATGACCGCCTAGTCGATCCGTTAACCGCATTGCCTTTTCCAGATTGACATAATTGCCCACTTTATTCAGGCTATATGTGCAACGCAAAGTTTCCTCGGAAATATCGACAGTAAAAAAATCATTGGCTAATGAAGTCACTGTCAGACATACGCCATTAACCGCAATACTGTCACCCGCCTTGACATCACTCATCTCGAGCTTGCCTGGTGCAATCTGCAGGCCGAGCGCATTGGGTTTCTGCGTAATCTGTTTAATTTCCCCGATTGCTTCGATGATTCCTGTAAACATTTTTTATTTTTCCACTATTGAGATTCCGTCATCTTGTTGACGATGTTTCTTAGCGAAACAATCCACAGCATACGCCATCCTGAAAGTTTTTTTCTATTCAGGCTTTCCAAACAATGTGGGCGACGCCAGCTTTATCAATACCACGCACTATTGCTGAAATATTTTTCGCCTCCTAAGGGGTATTTATTCCCTTTGGCGAAATCTGCTTCGCCAGATCTCATTGCTCTGCTTTTGTGCCATCAGTCAGGATCGCTTAATTATTCCATTTATTCTCAATTTATTAGCTAATTTTCTAAGCCGGGTGTTCTGGCAACAATCATTTCTGGCGCGATCTTTATGCGAGCTTCCCAAGATGTCAGAAGCGCCTGCTTCCAATAGCTGCCAGACTGCATCACCCGGAATGGTTGCATCACAACAAGCAAGCACGGCTATCTGATCATTACGGCTAGGTTCGCGTAATTGCACGCAGATTTTTGGCGTGATCTCATTACTAAAAAGCACTCCGGCAATGCAGGAAAGACCCTCATCATAGTCTTGAACTCGATCCTCTGTTGATTCAAGAGATCAACGATTTCCTGAGCAGCTTGTTTCTGATAGCCACTCATCCAGTGAAGCCAGACTTTGATAATCATCTAATTATGTTACTGATTTGGTGGTATAATTATGCCCTTGTTCGCATCAATTTCAAGTTAATTCTTAGGTGTTTATTATATGTCACGTCCACTCCGTAACATCGCTATTATTGCTCACGTCGATCATGGCAAAACCACAATGGTTGACAAGCTACTTCATCAAGCAGGAACCTTTGCCGCGCATCAGGCTATTGCTGAACGCGTCATGGATTCCAACGATATCGAACGTGAGCGTGGCATCACGATCTTTTCCAAGAATTGCGCAGTCGATTATGAGGGCGTGCATATCAATATCGTTGATACGCCTGGTCATGCCGATTTTGGTGGCGAGGTCGAGCGTGTTTTGTCAATGGTAGATGGGGTGTTGTTACTGGTGGATGCCGTGGAAGGACCTATGCCACAAACGCGTTTTGTCACTAAAAAAGCGTTGGCGCAGGGGCTACGACCGATTGTGGTCATTAACAAGATCGATCGTCCTGGTGCGCGTCCGGATTGGGTGATCAATCATACCTTCGATCTGTTTGATAAATTGAATGCGACGGAAGCGCAATTGGATTTTCCAGTAGTGTATGCTTCAGCGCTCAACGGCTATGCCACGCTGGATCCGAAACAAGTAAGCACCGATATGCGCCCGCTGTTCGAAACCATTCTCAAGCATGTGCCTGAACCCTCTGGCAATCCTGACGAGCCTCTGCAATTACAAATTAGCGCACTTGATTATTCGAGCTTCGTTGGACGCATTGGCGTGGGGCGGATCGCGCGCGGACGACTCAAACCTGCTCAGGAGGTGATGGTTATGACGGGTAATCAAACACCCAAGAAAGCGCGTGTCAACCAAGTGTTTGGTTTCCGTGGCCTTGAACGCGTGCCGCTGAGTGAAGCATTGGCAGGTGATATCGTGTTAGTGAATGGAATTGAAGAGCTCAGCATAGGCACCACCCTGGCAGATATCGATCATCCTGAGGCGCTGCCGATGCCGAAGGTAGATGAACCTACCTTGTCCATGACTTTTCAGGTCAATACTTCCCCCTTTGCGGGTAAAGAGGGAAAATTTGTCACCAGCCGGCAGTTACGCGAACGTCTGGAAAAAGAACTGCTCACCAATGTTGCGCTCAAGCTGGAGGAAACGGGTGAGACTGATTCTTTCCTGGTTTCTGGGCGTGGTGAATTGCATTTGACTATCCTATTGGAGAATATGCGGCGCGAGGGTTATGAGCTGGCTGTTTCACGTCCTAAGGTGGTTATTCGTGAAATTGATGGTGAAAAATGCGAGCCTTTCGAAGTACTCACGGTGGATGTCGAGGAAGAAAATCAGGGTGCCGTGATGGAAGCGCTGGGTGCGCGTCGCGGCGATTTGCTCGATATGATATCAGATGGAAATGGTCGGGTCAGACTGGATTATCGTATCCCTGCACGTGGTCTGATTGGCTTTCAATCTGAATTCATGACTATGACGCGTGGTACCGGCATGATGAGTCATGTTTTCGATGAGTATGCACCGATGCGACCGGAGATCGCAGCGCGCAGAAACGGTGTGCTGATTTCTGCCGAGCATGGCGAAGCAGTAGCCTATGCACTGTGGAAGCTGCAAGAGCGTGGTCGCATGTTTGTCAGCCCGGGCGATCCAGTTTATGAAGGAATGGTCATCGGGATTCATAGCCGCGATAACGATCTGGTCGTTAATCCAATCAAGGGCAAGCAATTGACCAATATTCGTGCCTCTGGTCATGACGAAGCCGTGGTGCTGACACCGCCGATCCAACTAACTTTGGAATCCGCCATTGAATTCATAGCCGATGACGAACTGGCAGAAATTACGCCAAAAAGTATTCGGATACGTAAACGCTTCCTGCTGGAGCATGAACGTAAAAAAGCATCACGTACAGCGGCATAAACTATCTTTCTCTTGCGTTGCCTACCGGCATGAATGGGCGCACGTTGTGGTATATCGCTGATCCGATGTGCTCCTGGTGCTGGGGGTTTTCGCCAGTCATCGAAGCAATCAGGCATGAATATGGCGAGCGCCTGGCAATCAAACTGGTAGTGGGCGGACTGCGCCCTGGCACAACCGAACCGCTTGCAACCGAGAAACGTGCAGAGATACTGCATCACTGGCATAACGTACAGCGTATCACTGGGCAGTCCTTCACGTTTGAAGGTGCCCTGCCAGAAGGCTTTATTTATGATACCGAACCAGCTTGCCGCGCTGTGGTCAGCGCTTCGCTCATCGATTCATCGTATACCTTCCCGCTGCTAGCTGCTATTCAGCATGTCTTTTATGTTGAGCAGGCCAATGTGACACAAACGGATACACTGACGCAATTGGCAGCGGTTGTGGGCATACCTGCTACGCAATTCTCACAAGTATTTGCCTCGGATGCGGCCAAACAAGCGACCCAACAGCATTTTCATCAGGCTATCCAATGGGGTGTGCGAGGTTTTCCTACTGTTATCGGGCAAGATGTTGCTGGCCTTCATTTATTGACTAATGGCTATTGCACCATTGAAACCATGCGTCAGCGCATTGATGCCTGGTTAAATACTGCCATCGGCTAGTGAGTGTAGGGGGCAAACCTTACATTTGACATTCTCGTTCCACTGTTCCTCCTTGACATAACATGGTATAAACCATTCGAGAATTCCAGTCTGATCAAACGTGCCATAAAACCATTCTTCTTCATATTCATTTATGGCTACGTATCATAAATGTACTTCATGCACTATGCAATGACTGGCACCTTTTTTCTGGTTCGACCTCTTTAAGCAAAAACTCATACCATACATCAATAACTGACTCGATCGCTTTGTTTTAAACTGACTGACTACTAGTCTTATTTCTAGTCAGTAAAGAAAAGATGTCCATCCATGTGATTTGGAGACAGGTAAAGATCGCTCATTGGAATCGGATCGCTCTGTATTGGAAGAAGAGGTCCATGGAGCAGTGTTTTTCCTCCATCCATCTGAGTGGCGCAGACGTAATAGGAAAAACCTGTCTGATGATGCTTTAAATCAATGGCAGAGCGATAATCAATACAACCAATAGCGTTAACTGTTATGGTTTTGATTGATTGTTCTTCGTTCATGAAGTCATTAAGAACATCGGCATCAATTTCCGATTGCGCGATATTTCTTCTTATTGTTATCTCTACGGTTTCGCTGGAAAATATTGTGAAACCATACGCATACTTACCTCTTTCACGAGTTTTTATCACATCGCATATCTTACGCTGTATGTCGATATAAAAATCGCGTGTATGCCTACTCAAAGCAATTTCCCATTCTGGCCAGACATTGAGAGCAGGCACAGTTCCTGTGTTTTTCATAGTGAATTTTAGCGTTAAATACATTCCGTTTTGATCGAATTGTACGGCACTCGGGTATTCTGCAGAAGTCGCAAGAGCGACATCACATTTTACCCATGGCCGATGAGAAGCATTAAACTCGTCCCGAGCTAGTTGTATGCTGCTAGTCATCAACAGTAATTGCCTCCTAAACATAAATAATTGTCCAATTCCGACCAACACCGTCACTGATGTTGCAACCGCAATAATGAGAGTCCAAAAACCAAGCTTCTTTTCGTTTTCTAAAGCTTCCATGTTTTCTTTACGGTCTTGCTCTAGACGGCTTTCTGTTTTTTCGGCTTCAACACTCTTAACAACAAGTGGTTGCTCATCTGTGCCGCATTCATCTTGATAAATCGGTTGGCTGAGCAGGCTGGTATTATCTTGCTGTATTGCGTGACTATTTATTGGATCAGCTTGTGTAAGTGGATTTGTCGCAGCAAATAATTCACTAGAAAGCATCAGAGCGAAATACAACGCAATAATTCTTATGAGTTGCCAACCAAAATAAGTATTTAGACGGAAAATTGGCATATAGATATTCTTTATCCTTAACGAGTAATTATAAAATATTCATTTATTTTCCCTGAGCTTGCCACTAACGACAACAATATAGCGATCTTAAGCTTGATTTTTAATTGAATACCATTCCAAATTTGAACTATTGGTTGATTAAGGAAAAGATGTCAGCCATTGCATGGTGCATGAAGTGCATTTATGATACGTAGCCATAAATGAATCTGAAGAAGAATGGTTTTATGGCACGTCCGATCAGACGGAATTTTCGAATGGCTTATACCATGTTATGTCAAGGGGGAACGGTGGAGAAGCTATTTTTGTAGAAGATGAGGATAGACAACAGTTTCTTGATTGATTAGCAGAGAGGTTGTAAAAAAAATCGTAGTGAGCGTCCAAAGCGCAAGGCGGACGGAACGTAGATACGAGACATATCAAATAGATAGGCGAGGAGCGAGTACCGCCCAACACAGCGTTTTGGGTGCGCAGTAGATTTATTCACAACCTCAGAGCTAATAATACGCTATGAAGCACTATGTGTTATGCCTACTGCCTTATGGATAATCACTATCATCTTTTGCTAGAAACACTAAAGGCAAATCTATCTCAAATATAATGTTCATTACGGTGCTGTTAATCGGTTAATTCGTTCATTTTGCAAGATGCAATGACTGAACATCCCATTTAAATTTTCAAGCGATTTTTGTAATCTATTTACCGAGTTTCGTATTTTCTCCCTTGCTTGGTCATTGACCAGATG
>NZ_FNPJ01000016.1 GCF_900107265.1 Nitrosomonas sp. Nm33
ACACGATACGACAAACTAAAGAGAAATTATGAAAGTATGGTTGCCATGGCATGCGGGTATCTGTGGCTACCTGTGTGAAATGTCAACAGACCCTAGTAGAACTAATGTTTAACGTTTGGAACTAACCAAATTGCAGATTACGCAAGAAAAGATTTCTTATCTTCTTCACCTGCCTAACAAATCGTTCCAGGGGATTCCGCGTTACTCCGCCTCTGAACTCAAACGTTAGGCAAACAATGTAGGAACTGGAATTATGGGACTGAAGATAGCGAGTTTCGTTGCTCTTGTATTCACCGCTCTTGCGCTGGGTGCTGCGCTCGCTTATTTATATGAACTGCCGAATAAAATTACCCTATCTCGGGAAGACTATTTAACTGTTCAGCAAATATATCGAGGTTGGGCCTTGCTAGGGATTATTGAGTTTGCTTCGTTGTTTTCGGTCTTGACTCTGGCAATTATGGTCCGCAAAAGCCCGGATTTTTATCTGGATTCTGATCGCAACAGGGTGCGTTGCGGCAACTCTGGTTGTGTTCTTTGCTTTTACTTACCCAGCGAATCAAGATACAAGCGACTGGACGATTCTGCCGGAAAACTGGCAGGAATTGCGTGTGCAGTGGGAGTATTCGCATGCAACAAGAGCCGTTCTTCATTTGATTGCTTTTGTTACTCTGGTTTTATCTGTTCTTACGAAAGATGAATAATTCCATTTCTAAATCAAAACTGACTTTGTCGGCTTCTCCTTGCCGTATTATTTATACTGTCTGCGCTCGCCTTCGCGTCATTTTTGATTTAGAAATGGAATAAGCTGCTCAAAGACCATGCCGGCTCTTTTTGTGAGTGGTTAGCCATACCGCCTAATCTAATTATTCGCTGGAAATAGAAGATGAAAAACAACCCGACAGACCGAATGAAGGATCCGTTTTATGCCAGCTTGCCAGATTGAACAAATGATCTGTCAAGCCGACGATGAGGCTAAGAGCAAAGGATAGATACTCACCGATTCTCAAATTAGATCGGCGCTCATCAAAGCACGGAAGAAGGTGGGAGGCGGAGAACCGGACATTCCCAAGACAAATGAGCGTAAGAGAATAATGGCCAAGCTGAAGACAGCTTATTGCAAGCGCCTGAGGATATCTTTGAGCAAACAACGGCGGACGATGGCACGATACAAGAACAACTATTGAAGATATCCGACTGGATCAAGGCACTTGAGACAGTTGAGGACTCAATCAAGACGCGAAAGAGCAGTATCCCTGGATAAAGAAACTACTTGGACTTCGTGCATCGCTTCATTGAGCAAGCCAAAGGAATGAGATGAATCAGAAAAATGGAATGCTACCCATTAAGCAGAGGATAATTGAAATCGGGTTATTTTAATATTTAGCTTTATTCAGATCTTGTGGGTAAAATATTTAAAATGTATTACCCATTAATTCTCAACTGAAAAATTCATATTTATATCTTTATATTATATGCGTGCACTAGGTATTAATGCCCGACAGGCTTTTGAATTAGCTGAGCTTCCTGAACCAATCTTTGGCGATTATGATTTGCTGGTGCGGGTGAAAGCGGTGGCAGTTAATCCTGTCGATACTAAACTCAAGGCTAGTATCAAGCCAGATCAGATCGGATTGAAAGTAGTTGGATTTGATGCCTGTGGTGAAGTGTTGGCGGTGGGTGCACGGGTTGAGGGCTTCGCGGTGGGTGGTCGGGTATTTTATGCTGGCGATGTCATGCGCGCGGGATGCTTTGCTGAACAACAAGCTGTGGATAGCCGCCTGGTCGCTAAAGCACCGCGAAGTCTGTCTGATCTGGAAGCAGCGGCCATGCCGTTGGTCGGATTGACTGCTTCTGAAGCCTTGTTTGACCATTTGGGTTTGAGTTTAGATGCTGCTGGTAATCAAGGCAAACGCTTGCTGATTATTGGCGGTGCAGGTGGAGTAGGTTCGATGGCGATTCAATTGGCTAAGCAGGTGGGGGCAGTGGTGATTGCGACTGCTTCCCGCGCTGAGAGTCAAGCTTGGTGCAGGCAATTGGGAGCAGATCAGGTGATAGACCATAGTCAGCCGTTACGCCCTCAACTTGAAGAAGAAGTGGATAGAATTCTGTGTGCTGCAGATACCGATAGCCATCTTGATAATATGGCAGCTTGCATTGGTCCTTTCGGCAGGATCTGTGCCTTGGTCAGTCATCGTCAGCCGATGGATATGAATCGTTTTAAAAATAAAAGTGTGGGTTTCCATTGGGAGTTCATGTTTACCCGAGCGATGTTTAACACGCCAGATAAATCGCAACAAGGAATCTATCTACAGCGCTTGGCAGAAGCCGTTGATGCGGGTGTTGTTCGCTCCATCCTGACTTATCAGGGCGGACAACTCGGTGTTGAAACGCTGCAAGCCGCATTTGACCAAGTTGCTAGCAGCAGGATGATTGGCAAAATAGCGTTAAAAGGTTTTTAAGCTATGTTTTTCTCCTGAGAGTTTGTAAAAACGAAGTTTTTACAAACTCAAGTTTTGCTAATTATTTGCTTGCTTGGTCTATTAGCGCGGCTTCGATTTCCTCTTCCCATCCGAGCAACTCCCCTCTCTTTTTGCGGGCGTTACTAATCAACCGTAGATTCCGAGCAGTGGTTTCGGGTTCCCATGATTCCCGCACGGCGGCGAGCGCATCTCCCAAAGCATTCGAAGCTGCGTCTTCATCTTTCGCCAGCACGGCGAGCTCAAGGCGTGTGGCATAATCCCAGTAGTCGGGTTTGCCAGCGGCAATGCGCCGTTCGACCGCATAGGCGACTACAGGCAGCAGTTTTGCCTGGCGAGGATCGGCTGACTCAGCTATCTCCATCAGCGTAACCGCGTTGATGCCGGGGTAGGCATCGCGCCAGTCCGCTTCAAAGCCTTTCAGATAAGCATCGATAGCTTTCTTGAGCAGACCTTTGGCGCGTATGGTTTCGCCCGCTTGGATAGCAGCCTCCCACCGATCTTTGTAGACACGGCCCAGAATACCGTAAGTCTCGCTGCTTGGGCCACGTTTGTTAATTAAATCGATCAATATCTTTTCTGCCTCATCACCACGACCCGCCCGGTTGAGAGCAAGTCCCAATTGCTCCTGCACCATAACGGTGTTGGCGAGCGGCGGTGACATTTTCGGCACCAAATTAATCATCTCCTGCCAGCCTTTAACTGCCCGGTAGGATAGAAACAGATCGATCACCACGCCAGACTCGGTGTCTGCAATCGTGCCAAGACTATGCTCAATCGTGCGTACCGCATCCAATCCCTGCTTGCGAGCTTCAGCCAGTTGTTTTTTAATCTGTTCCGAATAGGTAACACGCTCACGGAACACATCCGTCTTGAGATGCTGGATGTCCGGGAAACCATCCACGAGCTGATAGACGGGACTATCCGTCATATGCTTGCGTGCTTCTTTGAATCGATCTGTCAGAATTGGAGCAATTGCTGCGATATTGTCAGGCTTGCCATCTGCACCGATGTCGTAAGGTATGCTACGGAGCGGTGCAACATCGAAGGGAAGCTGGCCTGTGCTCTTGGCAAAAAGTAATACTGTCGAAGAAGGCCGCACAGCATGGCGCAATCCGAGCTCGTAGAAAACGTTGGCATTGGCCGTGGTGAGATCTGCGATAGCGTATTCGCATAATATCAGGCGTTCGAACATCGGTTTGTGGATGATGCCACCGGCCATTTCTTCGTCGGCTCGTATTGGTTCGAGATCGGCTGCCAGAATGGTCGGTTCGATCAGGTCATGATAAACCGCATCAAAATCAATCATCTTACCGCCAGTCGTTGGTTTTTGCCCAAACGGCATGAGTACAAAGCAGAGCGGGTTGGTCATGGTTTTTTTCCAAGCTAGTTAAATATGTAAAGTCTCATCTTGCTGTTTATTTAATATTCTTGATGCGTTCAGAATATGAATGTTATTCATAATAATTACTATCAATGGGGTAATAATTAATTCATTTTAGCGGATTCTTGATCGGAGTGACTGTCAAGCACATCAAAACCCGGCGCTATAACGCTTTGCGGGTTGAATAAGATATTTGGCAAATATTTTTAACAAGCACTTGCGTTGCTCATTTATTTGTGTATAATGAGAATCATTCTCATTAACAATATTGAATATTAGATGCTATGAATAGGTCGGATATTAATTTGCAAACTGTCACGGAATCACATTCTTTGCCCATGCGCGATCCTTACAAGCCAATCAACAGTGATAGCTTGTTTGTAGTGGGTGATGAAGTGCTTATTCAGCACCGTGGCGAGCAGTATCGGTTGCGCCGAACACGTAATGACAAGCTGATCCTGACGAAATAATTGGTGGAAAGCGTGTTTGACGACCAAAACTAAAGATCAATAAGCGGGATAATCACTTTTCTCATCAGTCGCTGGAAGTACTCTCTCCTCTGCCAGTGACGATTTTAGCCAGCCAGCCTAACTTTTTCGGGGCAAGCCAGCCAATTTTTCTTATCAATTTAAGGAGTATGGGAATGGATAATCTTTCTGGCAATGTGTTGCGCGATTATTATCTTCGCTCTTCACCCCTCGCAAAATACTGTATAAGTATTCCTGAGAAGAAATTTGCTTACATTAGTAATAAGCTACTTTGGCTAAGAGATAGATTGCGTGCATGGCTGACCAGCTTTAGAGCAGTATCTCATGCTGGGATCCGGCAAGCACTAGAACAAGAACCAATCTCGAGGATTCATAGCCATTTTCCTGGGAAAAGAATCTGTACAAAAGCAAACACGAGGCCCGAAACAGAGTGGGTTCCCTTGATCAAGGAAAAGCAAGCAATCAAATCTAATACCAGTCAGGAGATAGCCAGAGGGGACAATAATAACCATAGCCTTGCCGGACAAGCTGTTTTGTGCGTAGGAGGACGTGCAACCCTCTACCCAGATTATCTTCAGCTGGTAGAAGCTGCTGGCGGACGTTTCATAGCCTATCGCGGCAGTCCTGAAAATAACAGAGATCATTTATATACATTGCTGGATCGCGTCAATATGGTAATTTGCCCGGTTGACTGTGTCAGTCATGATGATTATTTTGCCGTTAAACGTTATTGCAAGCTGTCTGGCAGATTGTGTGCATTCCTAGAGCGTTCCAGCTTGCCTACTTTTAGTCAGGGTTTGAGAATGCTTGTTTTGCAATCACATGGAGATAATTAGTCGAAGTAGCGCATGCGTGCTAAATATCAAATTTGAATCATTCTTATCGTGCTGCTAGCTATTGGCACGATGTTCGTTTTTCCTCCTCAGACTCAGGCTAATAATGTCAGAGAGTACTGGATTGTTGACGAGAAGGTGAACTGGAGTTATGCGCCCAGCAAAAAAATCTGATTGAGTTAGATGGTGATCTTGGTGTCTGGGGGCAAACATTGGTCTATACCAAGTATCGCTACATCGGTATAACCGATAGCAGTTATACCACTCTTTTTGTCGCAACCTGAGTTGGCAGGCATCCTTGGTCCCAGATATCATCAAAGTACATTTCTTTAAATAAAACAGTCCTCTCGCTTTCAATTCATCCCCATGATGTGTTCTATTATAAGAACAGCTAAGGTGTAGATAGGGGGGTAAAGGCGCAAGCATCCCGCCGGGAGAGCAATATACTTACACCTGGATTGCAGACGAAGGGGCTGGCCGCAGATCTCCATCGCAACCAAGGTGTGTAATTTGAATAACTGAATGCAGTCGTCTTAAAGAAAAATGATAATGAAGCGGCTGCAGCACGCGACAAGATCAACAATAATTTTTCAAACCAATACATCCATTTAATTATTATCCACTTTGCTCACGCGCTTTAGTACCGATGGGGCAGTTTACCTGATTTCAATTATCTGTGGTGCAATCAACTTAGACTTCCGCATTGCCCGTTCCTAATTAGAGACAAAATAAGTATTTTAAAAACATGATGTTACACATTATGTTTAAAAGTATGTCTCTAAATAGAGACAAAATAATTCTTTAAAAAACATAGTGTTATATATCATGCATATATCATGCATAAAAAACAAGTTAATTAGTGGCGACATTTTTTCCATATTTTTTCTTATAAAGTTCTGTGTAACTCATTGATTAATAATGAATATATGTTATGGCATGAATCCTGCTAGTGTCTTTTGTGGGTAGGTATTAAATGTAAAAAAGTATTTTTGTCACTGTACTAACCATTGCACATTTACTTTACCTTTCTAGTTACGTCTTTCTCAAGGCAAGATTGTTTATCTGCTTGGTTGAGAAAAAGTGATTGTTATCATTGACTTACAAGAAAATTAACAAATTAAGATGGGAATATCGTTATATCAAAAGATAGTGAATGCGATGATTTTCTTCACAGTAATCCTGGCTTTTCTGTCTGCAAGCAACACCTTTGCTGGTAATAACGAGATTAATTTTGCCTACACCGATCATTCGGGGTGTTGGTTTGATACAGGTGAAGAGGCAGGTCTAGCGACGACGGATACGGTAGTTAAGATGTTGTCATGTGATCCAGGTCGCCATGGAGTGCAATATGGCGCCAAGAAAGGAGACGGCTACTACGCTTATGTGTCAAGCAAGTTCTCAAACAGAATATTGGTGGTTGATCCTGATCCAAGGCGCAACGTAATCCGATTCCTTAAGGAGTTCGGGAAATTTTATGGAAGCATGTTACTTTAATTTTAAAAAAGGGGGTAAATCAATTGACAGTACTAGTTTTTGGTGATCCGGAACTAAATCCAGCGCTGGGTGGGGAACAAAAAGGTAAAAGTAATTCATTAATTGGTCTAGATAATTTCGGTTTCAACGTGCTGGTTGGAGATACTGGGTTTATGTACGACTCTTCTCTGGGTGGCAACGACACACTAGAGGGTGGCAACAACAGTATCGGCGGTTCTGTTTTTAATGGTCTGGCTGGCGATGCTCTTGAAATGTATGATTATTCGCTAGGCGGCCATGACACGTTATATGGCGGTGACCTTCAAGCGGGTGTCAATGGCAATATCACTAATTATCTTCTTGGTGATGCCATTACCATGTACGATGCGTCTAAAGGCGGCGATGACGTGATACATGGTGGTAACAACGGTAACAACGATGGTACAGGGATTGTAGAGAATTATCTTTATGGTGATGCCATAGAAATGAATGGTTCTACCCTTGCTGTCCTTGTTCAGGATCATTATGGCAAACCTGATGACCACCATGTTTCCCATCATGTTAAGCATGATAATGGTAAAAAACATGTTGAACACGAGGATGATGACGACGATCATGACGACGATCATGACCACAAGCATGGCCACAAGCATGACCACAAGCATGATGACGATGTCGTTTTCATAAACGCTTCTCCCCTGGGCGGCAACGATATCTTGATCAGTGGGAGCAACGCAATAGATCACATGTATGGTGATGCCGGTAATGCTCTTGCTGGCGGTGAAGATACCTTCGTCTTCAATGATGAAGTTGGTACCTTTTTTGGAGACGATATTATTTACGATTTTCGCCAGTCAGATGGTCTTCATGGCGACCAAATTGAAATAGATTTTGCTGACGTGGATTTTACTGATCTCGTATTCACAGATGATTTTGTTACTGGTGATCAGATCATTACTGTTCATGGAGATCATGGAGACCATGGCACAATCACCCTGGTAGGGCTTGCCGGAGTCCATTTAACGGTAGGTCATGCCGGAGACCCAGGAGACTTTGACATCATCATTTAATCCTGATTTCATCCGTTAATACTGAAATGAGATCTGACAGATATCTGGTTAATTTGGCATTTGTTAGATCAAGTCTGAATTAATACGGCTTTATACAAAATATATTTCCTCCATTTACTTATACTTCCTCTATTTACTTCCTTCCCTGCCGATTCGAGGCGCTACTCCCTTGCGCATCGGATCGGCTCCTCCTTTGGGGGGAATCTCCAATACTTGAGATAGATGAATAAGTTGATGTTGTAAGCGCTAGCTCCGAAAATCCAAAAAATCGCTGTGCTGATATTCTGTTATCCTTAGCTGCTACGCGTGTGTGCAGATATTTGATATGAAAAACTTTCTTACGACTCAAGACCCAAGTGATTTGCTAGTATGTGGAAGCATGCAGAAATACCTTCAGATCCTGTATCATCCTGCTTTTAGAGTTACACGCAAGCTTTCATGAAAACGATTTTTCTGGATTTTGAAAAAGGTATCGAGGAATTTGAGGAAAAGATCGAGCAGCTGCGCTTTGCCCAAGATAATTCAGCACTGGATATTTCAGCTGAAATCGCTAAATTACAGGCAAAAAGCCAGGCATTGACCAAAAGTGTCTATGCCAAGCTCACCCCTTGGCAGATTTCTCAAGTGGCACGTCATCCACAGCGTCCCTATACACTTGATTACATACAGCACTTGTTCACTGATTTTGAAGAGCTGCATGGAGATCGCCATTTTGCAGACGATCACGCGATTGTGGGTGGATTGGCGCATTTTAACCGACAGACTGTGATGGTAATCGGTCATCAAAAAGGCCGTGATACTAAAGAGAAAATTTATCGTAATTTCGGGATGCCCAAACCAGAAGGTTATCGTAAGGCATTAAGGTTAATGCGCCTCGCGGAGAAATTTTCGCTCCCGCTGGTTACTTTTATTGATACGCCTGGTGCCTATCCGGGAATCGATGCGGAAGAACGCGGACAATCTGAAGCAATCGGGAAAAATCTCTACGTGATGGCTGAACTGAAAGTGCCTATCATATGTATCGTAATCGGCGAGGGTGGTTCAGGCGGCGCGCTGGCTGTTGCTGTCGGGGATGCCGTCATGATGCTGCAGTATGCAACCTACTCGGTTATTTCTCCAGAGGGGTGTGCTTCAATTCTCTGGAAGAGTGCGGATAAAGCGTCCGATGCTGCAGAAATCATGGGTATCACCGCTGATCGCCTGAAAGAAATGGATCTAATCGATGTCGTTATCAATGAGCCACCTGGTGGTGCACATCGCGATTACGCTGCCACCATGCATTCGGTCAAAAATGTCTTACAGGATGCCTTAAGAAAACTGCAGGTTCTGCCACATGAAGTGTTACTACAGAAGCGTTTTAATCGATTAATGGGTTATGGCAAATTTAAGGAAGTTAAAGCCGAACACCATTCTTGAATGGGTTGAAGACATCCTGCGTGCACATGTTAGCGGGAATGATCACTTAGTTGTCGCGCTAAGTGGTGGTGTTGACTCGGTGGTACTGCTGCATTTGCTTCATATACTTTCGAGGTCGATGACGTTCAGGCTTTCCGCCGTACATGTCGAACATGGGATTAGTTCTTATGCTGCTCAATGGAGTGATTTCTGCCAGAATCAATGCAGCGCATTAGGTATTCCCATTCAGATTTTTCGTTTAAAAGTTCAGAAAGTACCTCAGGTTAGTCTTGAAGCCGCTGCCAGGCAGGCACGTTATCAGGTATTTAATGGCATTGAGGCTGACTATATTGTGCTGGCGCATCATCAGGATGATCAAGTTGAAACTGTGCTGCTACAACTTCTTCGTGGTGCGGGCGTTAAGGGTCTGGCAGGAATGCCAGTTATCAGGAAGCTTGCTTCAAAGGGTGCGATCCGCCTATTGCGCCCTCTGCTTAATGTTTCACGCGAAACCATCATGCAGTATGCACGACAGCATCATCTAAGCTGGGTAGATGACGAGAGTAATAGCGACACGACATACAATCGCAATTTTCTTCGACATGTCATTTTCCCGCTGCTGGAGCAGCGCTTTCCTGCTTACCGGGAGACGTGCTCACGTGCCAGTCATCATCTTGGCGAGGCGGCTCAATTATTAGATGAGCTTGCTGAGATTGATAGCAAATGTGCTATGACAGCAGGTAATCTCCACATTGATGGCTTACGCCAGCTCAATTTTTTCCGTGCAAAGAATTTATTGCGCTATCTGTTCTCGCAGCACGGAGCAATCCAGCCCAATACCCTGAAACTTGAAGAAATCTTGCGACAGTTATTGTCAGCGAGAACCGATACTAAACTTTATCTTGTTTTTGACGAAATAGAGATAAGATGCTTCAAAGGCTTGGTTAGAATTCAATCAAAACGTATGCAGTCCGAGATAAAAGCGCCCTTTGTCTGGCATGGGGAGTATCGCTGGGTTCTTGAATCCTTGGGGGGGACGATTGAATGCGTTCAGCAGGAAGGTGTCGGAATCAACCCGGCTAAGCTGATTAAGAAGCCTGTCACCGTCCGCTTGCGCGCGGGTGGAGAGCGATTTCAGCCTGACTGCAAACGCCCTCGTCGCAGCTTGAAAAAGATCCTGCAAGAAGCCTCACTGCCACCATGGGAGCGCGGTACCCTGCCGTTACTTTTCAGTGGCGAACACCTTGTCTGGGTACCTGGCATTGGTGTGGATTGCGCTTTCCAGGCATTGCCGGGAGAATTGGGGTTAATGCTGACATGGCAGCCTAATGAGTTTGATTAAGCTATCAAAATTAGATTTCAAATAACAATTTTTCGGGAAAAGACATGATTCTTGTTACAGGTGGAGCAGGATTTATTGGAGCAAATTTCGTACTGGACTGGCTGACGCAATCGGATGAGTCCGTAATTAATTTAGATAAATTGACTTACGCGGGCAATTTGCAGAATTTAGCTTCATTAGAAGGAGATTCGCGGCATATCTTTGTGCACGGTGATATTAATGATCAGCAGAAAATAGCAACATTGCTTAGGGAATATCAGCCTCGTGCCATCATCCATCTGGCAGCAGAAAGTCATGTCGATCGCTCCATCCACGGACCAGAGGAGTTCATTCAGACAAATATTGTTGGTACCTTCAGGTTATTAGATACTGTCTATCGTTACTGGAAAGAGCAGGAAGGGAAAACTCAACAGGCTTTCCGTTTTCTTCATGTTTCAACGGATGAAGTATATGGTTCTCTCTCTAAAGATGCCCCTGCTTTTACGGAAGTGCACCGTTATCAGCCAAATAGTCCTTATTCAGCCAGTAAGGCCTCCAGTGATCAACTGGTTCGTGCTTATCATCACACCTACGGCTTACCTACGCTGATTACGAATTGTTCCAACAATTATGGTGCGTTTCAGTTTCCGGAAAAGCTCATACCCTTGATGATCGTGAATGCGTTAGCAGGTAAATCATTACCAATCTATGGAGATGGTCAGCAGATCCGTGACTGGCTTTACGTGAAGGATCATTGTAGTGCTATTCGTCGTGTGCTGGAGGCCGGTACCCCGGGAGAAACTTACAATATTGGTGGATGGAATGAGAAACCCAATATAGAGATTGTGCATACCATTTGTAATTTGCTCAATGAGCTTCGCTCCGCTGATTATCACAAATTAATCAAATACGTGGCAGATCGGCCAGGTCATGATCGCCGTTACGCAATTGATGCACGTAAAATCGAACGTGATTTAGGTTGGAGACCAGTCGAAACGTTTGAAACAGGTATTCGTAAAACCGTCAAGTGGTATCTGGATCATCAGGATTGGGTTGCCAGCGTACAATCTGGTGAGTATCGAAAATGGATTGAAACCCACTATCAGGAGCATGTCGGATGAAGATACTGTTATTCGGCAAAAATGGGCAAGTCGGTTGGGAGCTGCAGCGTAGCCTCCAGCCGCTTGGTGAGGTGGTAGCATTGGATAGATCCAGTCAAGAATATTGCGGTAATTTGACTGATCTGGCAGGGATCGCGCAAACCGTACGAGCAGTTGCGCCGGACGTCATTGTTAATGCTGCTGCGTATACCGCTGTAGATCGAGCTGAAAGTGAACCCGATCTGGCGTATCAGATCAATGCTGAAGCACCGGCCATTCTAGCACAGGAAGCGCAGCGTATGAATGCTTGGTTGGTTCACTACTCTACAGATTATGTCTTTGATGGGAGCGGGGATAGGCCATGGAGCGAATCTGATTTGCCTTCCCCTTTGAATGTTTATGGCCAAACCAAACTCCAGGGGGAAGAGGCTATTCGCAGTGCTGGCTGCCGACATTTGATTTTTCGGACAAGTTGGGTTTATGCTGCGCGGGGCAACAATTTTGCCAAAACCATGCTGCGTCTGGCGCAAGAGCGTGATCAGCTCACTATCATCGATGATCAAATTGGTGCGCCGACAGGAGCCGATTTACTTGCCGATGCTACTGCGCATGCAATTTCGATGGCATTGAAACAGCCTGAGGTAGCAGGGCTTTATCATCTAGTCGCAGGTGGGAAGGTCTCGTGGTATGGTTATGCTCATTTCATACTCTCTTTTGCAAGAGAGCACGGGTGGGCGATCAAGACTCAATCTGAGGCTATTCTGCCAGTGCTCAGCAGTGTCTTTGCCACAGCTGCAAAACGACCGCTGAACTCTCGCCTGGATACTGAAAAATTCCGCTGTGCTTTTAGGCTGAATATTCCTCACTGGCAAATAGGTGTTGCCCGGATGCTGACTGAGGTACTGGAGAAATAAGGAAAAGTTATCGGAACTCCCATCTTTCCTTAGTTCCCATTAGCAAATCGGCGGCCATTTTGCCGAAACGCTTGGCAAAATGCTCAGCAAATCCTTCCTTAGTTGTATAATCAACGATGCGCTCAACCTGGATGACTTCTCTGGCAACATATTCGGCGCTGCCGAGCGCATCTACCAACCCAAGGTCTATGCCCTTTTCACCTGTCCAGAGCATGCCACTGAAAATTTCTGGTGAATTCTTCAGACGCTCACCTCTTCCTTGCTGAACCACCTGAATGAATTGTTGATGAACTTCAACTAGCATTTGCTGGGCATGCTCTTTTTGTTTTGGATCAGCGGGTGAAAAAGGATCCAGAAAGCTTTTATTTTCCCCCGCTGTGAGCAGGCGTCGTTCAATACCCAGTTTTTCGAGGGTGCCCGTAAAACCAAAGCTATCTAGGATGACACCGATGGAGCCAACAATACTCGCTTTATCCACAAAGATTTTGTCGGCTGCCACCGCAACGTAGTAACCTCCAGAGGCGCAAATATCCTCTACTACGGCATAAAGCGGAATTTGCGGGTGCTCCGCTCGTAACCGTCGAATTTCGTCATTGATATAACCTGCTTGTACTGGGCTGCCTCCCGGGCTATTGATTCGTAGGATGACTCCCGCTGTGTTTTTGTCTTTAAAAGCTTTTTGCAAAGCTGCGTTAACATTATCAGCGCTTCCCATGCCATCAGGCTTGATTTCGCCACGTAAATCAACGAGCGCCGCATGTCTCTCGGAAATTCCGACGGTTTCTTCCCCGAGCCAACCGAATCCCCAGAAAAGCAAAGCATAAAGGTAAATAAAAGTAAGTGATTTAAAAAAAATACTCCAATAACGCGTGCGACGTTGCTCCTGCAAGGATGAAAATACTAGTTTTTCGAGCGTTTCCTTTTCCCAGCCTTCTTTACGATTTGTTGAATCTGTCATGGTTTCTTAAACTCTTTAGAATTATGTTTCTGAAAATGGAAATAAGTATTGTTAGAATATTTTTGAAATTTTACAAATATTTTAAGCATTAAATAGCATGACGAGCTTTTAAGGAGACCCTGAATAAGTGCCGCTACAAGCTGGTTAGTACGTTATGTTGCGCAAAGAAATGTGCAAAGTTCGTTTTAACGAGACTAACTTTGCTCGTTTTAGCGAAACTCGCTTTACTCGTTTTCTCGTTTGTTGCACTCCGTTTTCCTTACACTTCAACTTGCTCGGTAACCTATTCAGGATCAGGGTATCCTTAAGGAGCAACCAAATCTTGTTCACTTCACTGCGACTTTAAATCCTATCATTGGGTTAAAGTCGGGGATGACTGCTGCTCCATGACAAAAATTTCAACGCGTCGGTTTTTAGCTCGATTAGAAGATGTATCGTTTGAAGTGATGGGTTGATGGGAGCCACGACCATCAATCTGGATACGTTGAATCGGTACACTACGACTGACCAGGTAATCACGCGTACTTGCAGCACGATTAACTGATAAAGGATTGTTAATGGCATCAGTACCGGTATTATCGGTATGCCCCACAATCATTATGGTTGTATTAGGATTATTAAGTAAGCTGGTCGCAAAGCTATCGAGAATTGGTCTGAAATTGGACTTAATATCTGCGCGCCCTGTATCGAACGAGATATCACTCGGAATATTGAGCATCAGACGATTATCAGGGGTTTGCGACACCTGCACCCCAGTGCCGGCTGTCGCTGCTTCCATTTGTCTTTTTTGCTCTTCCATTCTTTGTGACCATATGTAACCTGCTCCAGCACCCAGTACAGCGCCTGAACCTGCACCAATTGCAGCGCCTTTACCACCACCTATGATTGCACCAATCACAGCTCCCGTGCCCGCACCAATGGCGGCGCCTTGTGTGGTACCGCGTTGTGTCTCCGTCATGGTGGCACAGCCACCAAGCGTCAACGAAGTTGCAAGAGTTGCGATTGTCATTCTAATTTTCATAAATATCTCCCTCATGAGTAAACTGTACTGTAGCAGAAGAAGTAAAAAATTCAATCTTCGTTATCTTTTGCAGTGCACTACTATTTTCCGTAGATCGCGTTAGAATCAGTTTTTCATTACTTTTAAAAGATTCGAATACCTATGACACAACAGATCATCGAATGTGAACTGCACGATTATATTGAAGTAGCTTGTATGTATGGCTATCGAGTCAAACTCATTTTAAAGAATCAGCAAGTATTTGAAGGAAAAGCGAAAGATATTGTGACAACCGCAGAGAAACGTGAATTTTTGATTATTGATAATGAACAGGGATCACAACAGGTTGAGCTGATACAGCTCGAAAAAATGCAGGTACTGACACCAAATGCACAGTTCAAAGAAGTTGTATTTTGATGGCTATTTTGCCAGGTAACCCGCAGGATTACTTCTTTTCACCAGATTATTTCTTGAATTATTTTAAAACTGGAAATTAAAAAGGCTTAAATATCGATAACTAAAATAAACTATATAATATTAATAGATATTCATAATCGAAGTTGAGTTCTGTCAATTATCATTGATGCTCTCAGATATGGAAATTGTGGCGTCATATTGCACCACTTTGTTTCATCCTGGCGATGTCTTTTATCGTCTACTTTATTTCTGTATCTGGTATGATCGCTGCTCACAAAACTTTGTAAAGAGTCTCTATAATGAATTGTCTTTATTCTTGATGTTTTGTCGGTAATAGTTATATAACGGATATAACCTATCAGCAGAGCGAACTCAAAATAATCCTGGCGAAGTGTGCAAATTTGGCATTACCGAAGGATGATTGTTGTTCAAGATTCAAGCCTTGAAGTCTTACAAAAAAGATATTCAATGCTTGGCGTTTAGATATTACATAAAAAGGAGACATAATGAATCTGATTCTTACCGGAAACCACGTAGAAATAACGCCTGCCCTACGCGATTATGTGAATTCTAAAATGGACAAGATTAGCCGGCATTTTGATCATGTGATTGACGTGAATGTCATTTTGTCGGTAGAAAAACATCAACAAAAAGCTGAAGCCAATGTTCATCTCCGCGGCAAAGATATTTTTGTCGAGGTAGAGAATTCTGATATGTATGCTTCGATTGATAGTTTAGTGGACAAGCTTGACCGGCAGATTCTTAAATATAAGGAAAAAAACATGGAGCGTCGTAATCATGAGGCGCTAAAAAATCAGGAATTTGACCATCCTGAGTAACTATCAAGTTAACTTAATAGAAAGTTGTAGTGCCAGAAATTATCCTGCTTTATCACAAGTCCTAGGTTGACCTAGGTTGACCTAGGATAGGAAAGGTTAAGGGAATAGAAATTATGACATGTCGAGATGATCGCAGATATGTTGGCAATACAAGCTAATTTTTCTACCCAGTTATAAAATCCCGCCTAACTACAATTTCTACTCCGATGTAAAAGATAATTTCAGGTGGAATTCACTATTTGTGTTTATCGAGAGTAATTTCATTTTTTTATGAATCTTATTTCACAATTTTTACCTGAATCAAACGTGATCGTTGATCTGGATGTCGCTAGTAAAAAGCGTGTCTTTGAACAGGCCGGATTATTGTTTGAGAATACGATACACATTGCACGTAGTCAGGTCTTTGATAGCTTGTTCGCGCGGGAAAGGCTTGGCTCTACTGGCTTGGGTCAAGGTGTGGCGATTCCACATGGTAGAATCAAGGGACTTCGTGAAGCTGCTGTAGCTTTAGTCAGAATGAAAGAAGCCATACCCTTTGATGCACCAGACGGTTTGCCAGTCAATATTGCCTGTATCCTGTTAGTGCCTGAAAAGGCAACTGACAAACATCTGGAAATTTTAAGCGAGCTGGCTCAAATGCTTAGTAATAAAAATTTTCGTGAAAAATTGCTTCAGAGTAAGAATGCAAAGGAGATTCATCAACTCATTACTGGCTGGACACCTGATCATGTCTCAAATTAGCGTTAGTCAGCTATTTGAGGACAATAAGGCTAAATTATGCCTGACCTGGGATTGTGAGCAGGGTTATGGCGGCAAGCAGCTTGATAATGATGTTATTGCTAAATCTGCACAAGGACTGATTGGTCACCTTAATTTTATTCATCCTAACTGGATACAAGTGCTGAGTAGTTTTGCTGTTGATTATCTCAATCAACTTGATCCTTCTTCATTGCAGAGAAAATTCCAGCAATTAGCTCAAAGTGACCTAACGTGCATGATTGTGGCTGATGGTTCTTTAGTTTCTGATGCATTGAGATCATTCGCCGCGAGCACACAAACACCAATACTTTGTTCAACCTGTTCGAGTTTGGATGTAATTTGGGTATTGCGTTCCTTTCTGTCTAAAGTGTTGGCACCGAGTATCAGCAAACATGGTGTTTTGTTAGATGTTCTGGGAATGGGTGTGTTGATAACGGGCGATAGTGGAGTGGGTAAAAGCGAATTGGCATTAGAGCTGATCAGTCGCGGTCATGGACTGGTGGCAGATGATGTCGTCGAATTACGCCGTATAGGGCCAGAAACGCTGGAGGGTTCTTGTCCGCCAATATTACGAGATTATCTGGAAGTGCGTGGACTCGGCATGCTGAATATTCGGACTATTTTTGGAGAAACTGCAGTTCGTCGGCGCAAGAACATGAAATTGATCGTTCATTTGGAAAAATCCAGCGGTTCAGATATCAGTTCATTTGAACGACTTCCTCTAAGCAACCTTAATGAGAGTATTTTGAATGTAAACATACGCAAAGTGATTATTCCCGTTGCTGCCGGGCGAAATCTGGCGGTATTGGTCGAAGCTGCAGTCCGGAATTATATTTTGCAGTTGCGCGGAATTGATAGCACCCAGGAGTTTATCAAGCGGCATGAGCAGGAAATGACGGATAATGCCTCAGATTAATATTTGAGATTCTTTTCTTGAGATGAGTGTTGCGCAAACGATTACCCTTGCCTTTACAGGAGCATCCGGCATGCCTTATGGCATTCGTCTGCTAGAAATATTATTAGCTCAAGGCGTGCATGTTTATTTGCTGTATTCACAAGTGGCACAGATCGTTGCCCAGCAGGAGATGAAATTGACACTCCCTTCGCGCGCGCAAGAAGCGGAAGCATTTTTCAATGACTATTTCAATGCAGAAAAAGGATTGCTGAAGGTATTTGGGCGAGAGGAGTGGTTTGCACCCGTTGCCTCTGGTTCCAATCCAGCTGACGCAATGGTGATTTGCCCTTGTACGATGGGCACCTTGTCAGCTATTGCTTCAGGTTTGAATCAGAAGTTAATCGAACGTGCGGCAGATGTCATGCTCAAGGAGAAGCGTAAACTTATTTTGGTGCCGCGTGAAATGCCCTTTTCTACGATTCATCTCGAAAATATGCTAAGGTTGGCACGTTGTGGTGCCATTATCCTACCGGCTAATCCCGGGTTTTATCATCATCCCCAGAGCATACAGGATATCGTTGATTTTGTAGTAGCACGTATCCTTGATCATCTTGGTGTCGCGCATACGTTAATGCCACGCTGGGGTGAAGAAAGTTAGTGAATTGGTGCTGTTCTGGTAAAAAGGACTTCACCAGACCGGCCGCTATTTCAACGCATTCCTCATTGCGCACATTTCCTGGGAGATTGGCTGGAGTTTATGGTCAATCAGGCAATAGATTGTTTTTTCAGTGATAACATAATCCATCGCGATATCGTGTTCATGGGGATAAATGGTCGGCAGATGGAGCTGTTCAAATGCGGTGCCGATGGTTAGCGGCCGAGGGTGGATCGCAGACAGGGTCCGATCAAAAAATCCACTACCGTAACCTAATCGGTAACCTTGACTATCAAAGCCTATCATGGGAATAACTGCGGCGTTGACGATTACTTGTTCGGTATCATGGGGGATAGCGATGCCGTAAGCATCTTTTCTCATCGGGGCTTGCGGCCACCATTTGCGGAATCTTAATGGTTGATGCGGACCAATCACTTCGGGTAGCGCTAACGTCGCACTACACGTAGATAAATATGCCATTACTGGTGCTGGATCGTATTCGCCTAGGTAGGGTGAATAAAATCCTACACAGCGTTGTTGCAAGATGGGAAAACCTTGTATGAGCGAAGCAGTAATCGCTTCGCTCCAGATGGCACGCTTTGCATCTGGAATTTGTTTTCGGCACGTGATCAAACGTGCGCGTTGTTGTTTTCGCCACTCTCGCCAGTCATTCATAAGGTGATATTCTAATGGGCAGGAAGCTGTTGTTGGAAGTCAGTTTTTAATAAAATTTTTCTGACAGGCGCTGGAAGAGCTAATTGCAATGCGTTATCGATGGTTAGCCAAATTTCATTATCTGTTTTTTTATGAGATCGATTGATCACTTGTAGTAATTGGGTATGAATGCGCAGTTTAAAGTGAGTGAAGGTGTGATCAAGTGGAGGTAAGTCAGTGAGCGGTAATGCATCAATTTCCATAGACTGCGTGCGGTAAGTTTGATTGTTGTTATCGACCTGCCTTTCTGGTAAACACCATAAACCACCCCAGATGCCAGGGCTTGGTCGTTTCTCAAGCAAAATCTTGTCCTGATCGATCATTATCAAAAAAGTAGTTTCCTTGCTGGGTAATGGTTTTCTGGGCCTGGGAGTAGGCAAGCTGGCTACCCGATTTTCCGCGAAAGCAACACAGTTTGGTTGTAATGGGCAACTTAGACATTTGGGCTGATGACGGGTGCAAACGGTGGCGCCCAGATCCATCAGTGCCTGGGTATAAGCAGCCATTTGCTGTTTGACACCTGCTTGTGGAAGGAGCTCTTCTGCTTTCTGCCACAATAGCGCTTCTGTTTTTTTCTCGCCCGGATAACCGATGATGCCAAAGTAACGTGCAAATACCCGTTTGACATTCCCATCCAGTATCGCGCAGCGTTCACCATAAGCGAAGGCAGCGATGGCAGCAGCTGTAGAACGTCCTATCCCTGGAAGTTGCTGAATTTCTGCAGCATGTCGAGGAAACCTGCTTTGATAATGTTCTGCCATCAGGCAAGCCGCTTTATGTAAATTACGGCCACGCGAGTAATAACCGAGGCCGCTCCATAAAGCGAGCGCATCATCAACCGATGCTTTGGCAAGGTATTCGATATCTGGGAAAGCTTCCATAAAACGCTGGTAATAAGGAATTACCGTCATCACTTGTGTTTGTTGCAACATGATTTCTGCCACCCAAATGGCGTAGGGATCATTCGTTCCCTGCCATGGAAGGTCGTGCCTGCCATGCTGTATCTGCCAAAGAATTAGTGTGTTAGCGAAGGTGGACATAATTTCAAAAGAAAAAAGATATGATGTGCTGTTTCTGGTTGAACATACTGACAGTAGAAACAGTTAGGGGTCGTTACTTAATGGAAAATTCTACTCGATTGTTCTGTTTCTGATCATCGTTCGTAGACTCTACCTTTGTTCCCAGCACAAATACGCGTTCGCTTGGAATACCTCCTTGCTCAATCAGCCAATAGAGGATGGTGCTCGCTCTTTGTTCTGCAAGTTCATGCAGTTCATCATCGCTGATCGTTGTGTTAGCGAGGATCAGTTGTTCCATTTCTCCTACTGGTAAGCTTTTGGTCAATCCGATAATATTTTTGGGTTTCTTAAAATCAGTTTCCTTGTAAACGCGAGTGAGATACTGAGTGTATTCTTTTTCATTCAGCTCGATTTCCTCCAGCGAGCCAATAGTCTGCCCTTCTTTTACACTTGCTGAAAGCTTTTGCGCTTTGATTCTTCGATCGAGTAATGCTCGTTTGAGCTCTTCCTGGTCGTTGATTGGATCTGCAAAGCCGGTTATTTCAAGCTTGAGCGCAGGACGATCCAGCAAGGCGGTTGAGAGTGTCTGGAGGCGTTTTTCTGCTTCGGATTGAAGTGTGGCATACCCTGATGGGAAATTGATTTCTGATAACTCTTCTCCATCATTGAACAAAGAACCCAGTAGAGTAAATGGGGCAGTGACAGCTTTGGTAATCAAATTTACAAATGCTGTCCAGATAATGCCTGTCAAACTGAACTCGGGATCGTTGATTGATCCCTTGAGTGGCAGGCGAATGTCTATTTCGCCATGTCTATTCTTGAGAAGCGATATGGCAAGATGGAGCGGCAGTGACACAGCCTCGGGGCTATCTGTTTTGTCACCGAGAACAAGTTGATCCAAAAAGATTTTGTTTTTCGCTTTCAATTCACCTTTTTCAATATGATAATTGACATCAAGCGAGAGTTTACCTTTCTCAATGACATAACCAATGTATCTGCCAGAATAAGGGCTAAACGTTGGCAAATCGATCCCCGTTACGGTTGACACGATATCGAGAGAGAGCTGTCCACTGAATGGGTCAATCATGCCTGAGATATGCAGCGGTGCAGATCGATCAAGCAAGCCCTGAATATCTATTTTTCCGGATTTACCTGGATGAAGTGGCCCAATTTGCCCTTTGAGTCTAGTCAAATTAGCGCGGTAATTAGGTTTAATGAATTGATCCGTAAAATTGATATCACCGTTTCGTAAAACGATTTTATCGATATAAACGGGTAAGGGTACATTGTCGGCAGGCACAACAGGAACTGTCTGACTGACTGATCCTGTCGAAATGGAGGCAGGAATGGGAGTGGGATCTTCTTGACGGGCAAGACTGTGAAGATTAAGTTGCTTATTTGGTAATAAGGTTACACGCGCATAAAAATCAGTGAGATCAACAGATGCAATGTCCACTCGCAGTGGTTCGCTAATAAACTGAATGCCCGTCAGATCGATATTTTTCCAGCGAAGCAGCCTGGATGCCTTGTTTTTATCAAGTATATTGAAGTTAGTCAGCTGTCCTTTACCGTTCAGGGCTATTTTGAGTGGTTCTCCACTTGCCTTGATATCCCCCTGGAAAGAGAAATCGCCCTGACTAAGAAGCGTATTGAATCGGTCACTTGCCCAACCCTGCAAAGGTACAAGATCAACATCTTTGAAATCAAAGGCAAGATTAGTTGTCAGAGGAGCCCATGCAAGAGTACCTCTGGTATCAATGCTGCCACGATGATTAATTGTTGCTTGCAACACCAGATCCAGTGGTTTGATGCCGCTCAGGTCAATGTTATTAATAACCAAATTCAATGAATCAATATTCATTGGCACTATTTTTGCCAGGGTATGATCTTCGAAACGTACCGATGCAGCGTTCAGTTTTACTTGACTGATTTGGGTTGTCCAAGCTTTGCTGGTTTCTGTGTTCGTAAGGGTGGTAGCCGATTCTGTCATCACCTTGCCTTGATCGATGTTAGTTTCTGCAATGCCAGTTTTTGTTGGATAAGCAGGCTTGTGATTAGGAATGGGAACAGTCGTTTTTGTTGAAAGCGCAACAACTTTTTCTGATTCACTGGATGCATCGGTTCTATTGGCAGGTTTTTTATCCGGAATAGGAATGACGAATTCGGAAGTTTGGATTGATCGGGGCGCTGATGACAATGTAGCTTCGGGAGCAGTATTTTCGGACGGTGATACGAATATAAATAGTTGAGCTAGGTCAAGTTGACCATCAGCTTGCCGGCGTATCAATGTCTTTGCCTCATTCAGTATAACCGCACCTAGCTCAATATGCCGTTGCGCACGATCAATCTTGATTGTATCGATATTCAGTTTCGGCAGTTGCATCACAGGTTCCGTTTCACCGTGACGCGTGAGTTTTGCGTCTACCAGCGATATCGTTGTTTGCACGGGTTGAGGCTCGGTCAACACTGTTTCCCGCAATGTCACATCGAGCCGTTTCAACGCTACCTGATACGGTGCTTGAACCGCTTCGTTGTCAATAGTCAATTCCTTGAGTGCAGCGCGACCGGATAGGCTAATGGTGGGTGCTTTGTCCACTACTTGCGTAAAGGCTAATGATAAATCGCTGTCAAGGTTTCCAGAAAGCAGGCGGAAACCGACCGGAATGGGTGAATATTCATCGATATCAGTCAGATCAATATCATTAAACTTAAGCGAGAGCGTTGCTTCACGCTTGTTAGTAAACGGACGCAACTTGCCTTCGAGTGCAAATGGAGCGCCATTGATCCTGGCACTGAGATGTGGTTCAACCAGATTGGTTTGTGCGCTTTTAAAGTTAGTGATAAATGGGATGCCCAGTTTGATTTCGTCAATATTCTGCTGGCTTTTTTTGAGCCGATCCTCGAACACTACGGCTCCTCCATAAATGCTGATGTTGCTGATGGAAAAGTGCGATTTGCCTTGTGCATCATCTGCTGAGTTGCCGGGCTGTGGTTTGAATTGCTCGATCAGATCGGAAATATTGAAACGATGCTTGTCCTCACGGACGAGGTGTAGTCTGGGCGCTGTTAAAGTCACCGTGCTAATAACGGGTGCAAGGTGCCTGATCGATTCGATGTTCAAATCAACATACAAACGATCGAAAGTAAACAGAATGTTGCCAATACTGGTTTTTTCTGCTACCTGGAAGCCCAGTACGGTAAATTCTAGCGTATAGGGCTGAATGTCGATGGATTGAATGGTAACTGACCGATTCAGCTTCTCGGACAAGATTGTTTCAATCTTGGCTTTTGCATAACTGGGCAACCAATAATAGCCAAGCAATCCAAACAGAGTGATGCCCAGTATGACAGCGCCGAAGCTGATAACGAGGCGCTTGCGCGTCACGAAGCGACGTGCTGCTACTGGAGAGGTTGAAAAATTTTCCATGCAATCGTACTCCCAAACACGAACCTGCAGGAAGCGGGTAACGCAAGTTAAAGCGCTGTTACTGGGTGCAGGTGATTACCTTGCCTGCGTTACCTGGCTGGATTGACTGTTATTGCAAGCCAATCAATTCAACATCGAAAATCAGTGCCGCATTCGGTGGAATCACATTGCCAGCGCCATGCGCGCCATAAGCCAAATTGGGTGGGATGATCAATGTGCGCTGTCCGCCAACTTTCATCCCTAGTACCCCTTGATCCCAGCCTTTGATGACACGTCCTGAACCGAGCAAGAATGCAAAGGGCTCCTTTCGGTCGTGTGAACTATCGAATTTTTTTCCTTTTTTATCAGGAGTCGCAGCATCATAAAGCCACCCTGTGTAGTGAACGCGCACCGTTTTACCTACCACAGCTTCATCTCCCGCACCTGCTTTGACATCGATTTTTTGCAATTCAGTGACTTCGGACGTGGCGGTATGCGGCTCTGAGGCGTGTTCTTTGTAGGCAACAGCGCTCAGCGGCAACAGTATTAAACTTAACAGAAAAAAGCTCAAACTCAATGAAATTTTTGTTCTAAACATGAAGACCTCAAAAGAAAAATCAAAAAATGTATTGCCTTTTATCAAACAGCAACGAGTATTATACTTGCTATGACTTATCCGTGATTGCGATCCATGCAGTTTCGTATATGAGGGTGTACAATAATTTATTTCAGTTCATATTGTGCCTTATTAATGGCATTCTGTTTTTGAAATTTTGTAATCCAATTTATTCATACAAATGCAATTAAACGAACAAGCAAATCAGAACAGAGATGGGGCGCATATCCTGCGCCTGCATCATTCTCTTTTTATGCGTTGGCTTTATTTTGGGGTCGGTATCCTAGCATTACTGATGGGTATATTGGGTATTTTCTTGCCTGTCCTTCCAACTACACCGTTTATCTTGCTGGCAGCGGCGTGTTTTGCACGCAGCTCAGAGCGTTTTCACGATTTTTTACTCAATAATCGAATTACAGGTCCCCTCATTTACGAGTGGTGGAAGTATCGGAGCATATCACGGCAGACCAAACGTTGGGTGTATCTTATAATGGCTTTGTCATTTGGTAGTTCTATCCTGATCGTGTCATCATATTGGCTTAAATTGATGCTAATTTTACTAGCGATCATATTAACAGTTCTAGTTTGGCGTATACCAGTCAGAGGTATCAATATTCATTCCAAAATAAATTGAGACAAGGATGATTTGCTAATGCTAATCCGAATGAAGTGATTTCTTTTACTTCATTACCCAAAAAGAAAGTGGCCTTCTAATGAATTTGCTACTTATTGTTTTCATGCCATTCATTTGCGCATGTAGGGGAATAGTCTGAAATGAAAGTTATTTATCATTGCGCACTATAAGGCTTGTTTTTGTCTGCCAGCTTTTTATTCGCTGGCTTCATATCGATTCTTTACAAAGAATGGTGTTCGTCTTCATTCTATTGCTGTTTTACTCAGCGTGGCAGATTTCCTGGTAGGAAAAACTGTGCTGACGGGTGAGCGAGATCTGTTCTCTATTGATGGAGTGAGTCTGATCGTTGCCCTGATCATGATAACTGTAGCTATCGGCGCTGTTCTGCTTCATCAGCAACGCTTTATCTTGGTTTGAAATCGCTCGCAAAATTACCAGAGCAACAAGTTAGCCCATAGCATAATAAGCAGGAAGCTAAGCATGATCAGGACAGTTGAGGTACTATTTGATACCTCAATCATTTTTGAGATTTAGATAGTTTGATTTTTAGGCATGAAGAATTGAATTGTCGAAGTTGGTAAGCGTTGTTGGGTGCTTACTATGATAAATAGTATAATAAAATATTTAATTATCTAAGAGATTAATAGGAGAGAAGAATGAAGAAAAGACTATCTTTATTGTTATTAGGTTGTACGCTAATCGTATTGAGTGGCTGTTCGAGGGATAAATATATGCCAGTGGCAGGTGCAACGCCTGAGACTATTTTTAAGGAAGCTTGTGCGAAATGCCATTCTCCTGTAAATGGCAAAGTAATGGCACTGAGTCCTGAAACGGCAAATGTGGATGCAATTATTGACAGAGTGAGAAATGGAAAAGGTTTTGGCATGCCAGCTTTCCCTAATCTTATGGGTGATTCCGTAGAAGATCTGGCGAAGTATGTACTGGAAAATAGCGCAACTAAGTAAATTGCTGCCAGTTGTTATTTTTCTGTGACAGAGATTCCTGCTCACATTATGAGCTATTCCCATGCCGCATAAGGATTTCTGAATGGTTTGCTTGTGCGGCATTTTTTGATTGATTAAAGCAGTAATTGAGGTTGACTCGATTCGTATTTAACCAGGAATTTGTCTTGTCTGATCACGCAAGAGCCAGAAATTACATTGTATCCCCAGTTGAATCGAAATGTACTACTTGTAGTTTGCGAGAGTTGTGTTTGCCAGTGGGCCTTGATGAAGATGAAACAGAGCTCCTGGGTGACTTGATTAATCACAAGTACAGGATTCGACGTGGAGAGCACTTGTTTCATGCTGGATTAGCTTTCAAGTCACTTTATGCTGTCCGCAATGGTTTTTTTAAATCTTGCGTACTTGACTCGGATGGTCGTCAGCAGGTTACTGGGTTTTATATGACGGGAGAGTTATTGGGGCTAGATGCAATCAGCTCGGAAAAACACACTTGTGATACCGTTGCTTTAGAAGATAGCGAAGTTTGTGAAGTTCCCTTTCCAAAACTTGAAGAGATTAGCCGTAGTATTCCCTTGCTTATGCATCATTTTCATAAAATCATGAGTCGTGAAATCGTTCAAGATCACACCATAATGATGTTGATGGGTGGTAGAAAAGCTGAAGAACGGTTGGCTGCTTTTTTACTTAATCTGTCAGAACGTTTTGCCAAGCGTGGATATTCACCCACAAATTTTGTTCTTAGAATGACGCGAGAAGAGATCGGCAGCTATCTGGGGCTCAAGCTTGAAACGGTTAGCCGTTCATTGTCCAGATTGCAAGAAGAAGGAATTATTACGATTAATAACAAGCATGTCAGATTAAACGATATTCATCGCTTGGGTCGCAAAATTTGTGGTTTCCCAGATTGATGGTGTGGTTTTGTAATTCCTTGTAATTCAGAATTTATTTTTCCCGCAAGCAATGTTTTTGGTTAAACAGCTTTTCTTGAGAGTAGGCTGGAGCGTGTTATAATCGCCTCCGTGACAAGGCTCTCAAAAATATAGAGTGAAGTCTGATTGCAATCAATATAGTTAATGTTAATAAATACACACACTCGTCATTGTAGGGTGCTTAGTAAGCAGAATAGCTGGAGACGAGTGGCGGTTTAACCCTAAAGGAAATTTTATGTCAGTAAATATGCGTCAAATGTTAGAGGCTGGTGTGCATTTTGGACATCAGACCCGCTTCTGGAACCCCAAAATGTCTCCGTATATTTTTGGGCAGAGAAATAAGATTCACATTATCAATCTTGAAAAAACCTTGGTAATGTTTGAGGATGCGATGAAATATTTGCGCAGACTTTCTGCAAACGGTGGCACTATCTTGTTTGTTGGAACAAAACGCCAGGCACGCGATATCATTCGTGAGGAAGCAACACGTTGTGGTTCTCCCTATGTCAATCAGCGGTGGTTAGGTGGGATGTTGACCAATTTTAAAACAATCAAACAATCGATCAAGCGTCTCCAAGATATGGAGGCAATGGTGCAGAATAGTTTGCTTGAAAAGCTAGTCAAAAAAGAGGCGCTCGATTTTCAGCGTGAACTCGATAAACTCAATAACAGCTTAGGTGGCATCAAGGAGATGAAAGGGCTGCCTGATGCAATGTTTGTTATTGATGTTGGATATCAGAAAGGTACAATCACTGAGGCAACCAAATTGGGTATTCCTGTTGTGGGTGTTGTCGATACTAATCATAGCCCAACTGGCGTCCAGTATGTTATTCCAGGTAATGATGATTCAGGCCAAGCTATACGTCTTTATGCGCGCGCAGCAGCTGATGCTATTTTGGAAGGGCGCAATCAATCTATCCAGGAAATTATCGAAATGAGTAATTCTAGCGCTGAAAGTTGATTGAATTTAGCTGGAAATGTAGAAAGATAGTGATTGGAGCAGAAACAGAATTTGAAACAGATGTTCATTTTCGATTCTGTTATAAAATAAAAAAAGTGATAAATAAATAAAATCATTATCTTCCTCTTTTATTTTGTCTTTATTAATCAATAATTAAGTTTTTAGTACTTGGAGTAAATATGGCGGAAATTACCGCGAGTATGGTAAAAGAATTACGTGAGCGAACAGGCTTGGGTATGATGGAGTGTAAAAAAGCCTTGGCAGAAACGAGCGGTGATATGAAAGCAGCGGAAGATCTGTTGCGAATCAAAAGTGGTGCCAAGGCAAGTAAGGCCTCTGGACGTATCGCTGCTGAAGGTGTTATTGGGGCTTTTATTTCGGCAGATAGAAAAAATGGCGCATTAGTGGAAATTAACTGTGAGACTGATTTTGTCGCAAAAAATGACGATTTCGTCAATTTTGCAAAAAGTTTAGCGCAGTTGATTGCAACAAAAAATGTGACTGAGATAGGAGCGCTTTCTACTATGACGCTCCCTAATGGAGAAACTGTTGAGGCATCCCGCCAGGCTTTAGTGATGAAGCTTGGAGAAAATATCAGTATTAGACGAAATGTTTGTTACACGGCAAAGGGCAATCTTGCGATTTACCTGCACGGATCAAAAATTGGTGTAATGATCGATTACACCGGCGGAGATGAAGCGCTAGGTAAAGATTTGGCAATGCATATTGCAGCAAGTAAGCCGCTATGTGTTTCTGGCGATCAAATATCACCAGACTTGCTGGAACATGAACGTCAGATTTTTACAGCACAGGCTGCAGAGAGTGGAAAGCCGGCCAATATTATCGAGAAAATGGTGGAAGGACGGATAGCGAAATATTTAGCTGAGGTAACCTTGCTAGGTCAGCCTTTTGTTAAGGATTCGGAGCAAACAGTCGAGAAATTGCTTGCTAGTAAATCTGCCACGGCTAATGGCTTTACTCTTTTCGTGGTTGGCGAGGGAATAGAGAAGAGGTCTGACGATTTTGCTGCTGAAGTTATGGCGCAAGTTAGCCAATCAAAAGAGAATAAAGCATAGTAGCAATTCCTTCCTTTCAGCTTATGTCATCTGCTTATAAACGTATTCTGCTGAAACTTTCTGGTGAAGCCCTGATGGGCGATGATAAGTATGGGATTAATCGCGATGTGGTAGAGCATATCGTGACTGAAATTGCAGGAGCATGCCAGCTTGGTGTTGAAATAGCAATAGTTGTAGGAGGTGGGAATATCTTTCGTGGCATGAAATCTGCCGGTGACGGGATGGATCGGGTGACTGCGGATTATATGGGCATGTTGGCTACCGTAATGAATGCTCTGGCCTTGCAGGATGCGATGCGAAGGAAAAGTTTAATATCACGAGTGCAATCTGCGTTACGAATTGATCAGGTGGTGGAACCCTATATACGCAATAAAGCAATAAGGTATTTAGAAGAGGGAAAAGTAGTGATATTTGCTGCGGGTACGGGTAATCCTTTTTTTACCACCGATACTGCTGCTGCTTTGCGTGGCATGGAGGTAAATGCTGATATTGTACTTAAAGCAACTAAGGTAGATGGTATTTATTCCAGTGATCCGAAAATAAATTCCAATGCGACGCGCTATCATCATTTATCCTTTGATGAGGCGATTACTAAAAACCTGCAAGTCATGGACGCTACAGCCCTGACACTCTGTCGCGACCAGAAACTACCAATTAATGTTTTTAGTATCTTTAAATCTGGTGCGCTTATGCGAATACTTATGGGGGAAGATGAAGGAACTTCGGTGAGTAATTAATGATTAAAATTAGGACGATTAATTTATGATCGCTGATGTAAAAAAATCTGCTGAGCAAAAAATGCAGAAGAGTCTGGAAGCACTTAAAACTGATTTTGGTAAGGTTCGGAGCGGTCGTGCTCATACTGGTCTATTAGACCATATTATGGTTGATTACTATGGAACCCCGACACCTATTAATCAAGTCGCTAACATTAGTTTACCGGATGCGCGTACCATTGGCGTGATGCCTTGGGATAAAAAAATGCTAAGTGCTATTGAAAAAGCCATTCGTGAATCTGAGTTAGGGTTGAATCCTATGACGGTGGGTGAAATGATACGTGTACCCATGCCACTGCTGACTGAAGAGCGGCGTCGTGAACTTACCAAGGTTGTAAAGAATGAGGCTGAAGCTGCTCGAGTAGCAATGCGTAATATTCGTCGAGATGCAAATGCTCAAATGAAAGAATTACTCAAAGAAAAACAAATCTCTGAGGATGATGACCGGCGAGGTCAGGAAGAGATCCAGAAGCTCACTGATCGCTATATCGCTGAAGTGGATAAATTATTACAAGCCAAAGAAGCCGAATTGATGGCTGTGTAAGTATATGCCACAGAGCCTGAGCTCAACTCACGAAATTCCAGAAAAAAGTATAATTCCCAGACATATCGCCATCATTATGGATGGTAATGGACGCTGGGCAAAAAAGCGCTTTTTACCGAGAGTTACTGGGCACAGACAAGGCGTAGAAGCTGTAAGGGGTATCATTAAAGCGTGTATTGAACAGGGGGTGGAGTTTCTCACGCTCTTCGCTTTTAGTAGTGAGAACTGGCGCAGGCCTGAGGAAGAGGTCACATTCCTGATGCAACTTTTTGTTAATACACTTGAGCATGAAGTGGCCAAACTGAATGAAAATGGCATCCGCTTCAAGGTCATAGGTGATCTATCCAAATTTGATGCTAGAACTGTAGCGTTCATTCGTCAGGGCGAAGAATTAACTGCCAATAATACTCGCTTGATATTTACGGTTGCAGCAAATTATGGGGGGCGTTGGGATATCATGCAGGCTGTCCAGAAAATGATGATCCATTCACCAAATTTAATGGGAAATTTTGAAGAAGCGGATCTTGCCAAGTATTTTGCGATGAATTATGCACCTGACCCAGATTTATTTATTCGGACTGGTGGGGAATGTCGTATCAGTAATTTTTTGCTGTGGCAATTAGCCTACGCGGAATTATATTTTACTGATACACTTTGGCCAGACTTTGATGCGCATGCGCTTGATCTGGCGATAAAATCTTATCAACAACGAGAGCGTCGGTTCGGTCGAATCAGTGAGCAGTTGCAAAATATGCCTGTTGAAAAAGGAATGACCAAAATTGCTGCCAAGAAAAAATTCTAGTTTTTTTATTTTCTATTGCAGCGGGATGTAACCCGCTTATGCTTAAAACGCGAATCCTTACGGCTATTATTCTGATAGCTTTTTTTATACCAGCTTTATTTTATTTGCCAGCGATATTTTGGACAATGTTGCTTCTAGGGCTGACTATTGTTGCATCCAGAGAATGGTGCAGATTAGCCAGATTTACAACCAATCAAACCATACTCTATTTAATTTTGACTACATTGTTAGGAGGGGAGTTGCTGCTAATGATGAGTGAAGCGGTTGCAAGCAATCCGAACAATACTAGCATGATATGGATCTATGTGATGTCCTGTATATTCTGGGGGGGTATTGTGCCAATTTTATTAAGGAGGTCATGCCCGGTTAAAAGTACAAGCTTATTAATGTTAATGGGCTGGCTAATACTCTTACCAACTTGCCTAGCTTTATATCAATTGCGAGCTATCGATCCCTGGTTACTGCTTGGATCCATGGGGGTGATCTGGGTATCAGACAGTGCCGCCTATTTTGTTGGTCGCTCGTTTGGTAAACATAAACTCGCCCCAGACATTAGTCCAGGTAAAACTTGGGAAGGTGTAGCTGGAGCCTTGGTAGTTGTTTTTTGTTATGCGTTGGTATGGGGGCAATTTATAGGAAAAGGGGACAATATCTTGGTAATCGGATTAATTTTATTATCCTTGGTGTTAGCTGGATTGGGGATTATAGGTGATTTATTCGAGTCGATGATGAAGCGGCAGGCTGGTGTTAAAGACAGCGGCAATATTTTGCCTGGTCACGGTGGTATACTCGATCGAATTGACGCGCTCACTTCAACTTTGCCAATCGCCGTATTGGTATTTCTCATTTTTATTCATTAGACCTATGACAGTAATTCGTCACCTGACCATACTTGGATCTACGGGAAGTATTGGTGAAAATACGTTGGATGTAGTGGCGCGTCATTCTGACCGATTCCGCGTTGTTGCGCTCACTGCTAATGAAAATGTAAACAAAATTTTTGCGCAATGTCAGCGTTTTCACCCCCGCTATGCAGTCATGCTAGATGCAATCAGCGCTGAACAATTGGATAAAAAATTAAGAGCTGCAAGTATTGATACGCAGGTATTGGCAGGAATTGAATCGCTGGAAAGGGTAGCTTCCTTACCTGAAGTAGATACTGTCATGGCAGCAATTGTTGGTGCTGCGGGCATCCGTCCGACGATAGCTGCAGCACACTCGGGTAAGAATGTTTTATTGGCTAATAAAGAAACGCTTGTGATGGCAGGTCGTATATTTATGGACATAGTAAAACAGTGCCGCGCCATCCTGTTGCCGATTGATAGTGAGCATAATGCCATCTACCAGTCATTGCCGAGACATTTTAATGGAGACCTCACTTCATCAGGTGTTCGCCGTATCTTGCTAACGGCATCAGGAGGACCCTTTCGACGGTTAGCCTTGTCAGATCTAGATCATGTCACACCGGAGCAAGCCTGTGCACATCCTAACTGGGTCATGGGAAGGAAGATTTCGGTGGATTCTGCTACGATGATGAATAAAGGCCTGGAAGTAATTGAGGCACATTGGTTATTCGATGCTGCGTCAGACAAAATTCAGGTTGTTATTCATCCAGAAAGCGTCATTCATTCCATGGTCGAGTATATTGACGGTTCAGTTCTGGCACAACTGGGTAATCCTGATATGCGCACTCCAATTGCACATGCACTAAGCTATCCTGAGCGAATGGAAAGCGGTGTAAAGTCATTGGATATATTTGAAATCGCACAATTAAATTTTGAAGCACCCAATTTTGCACGTTTCCCTTGTTTGAGACTTGCCTATGACGCATTGTCTGCAGGTGGCAACATGCCAGCAGTGCTCAATGCTGCCAACGAAGTTGCCGTCGAGTCTTTTCTTGCTGGTCAAATGGCATTTACTGCGATTCCAGTCATGATCGAGCAGGCTTTGCAGACGATCAGTCGAACAGAGATTGCTACATTGGATGATGTGCTGGCAGCCGATTCGATGGCACGAGAAGTTGCACGAGAATGGTTGGCATACCAAACTTAGGGTTAGAGTGATTTTTTGTCAGAAAATAAAAACGATGAGTAATTGACGAGGTATAGTACGCTTTTCCCTCCTGAGTATTTAGAAACTTATTGTTGTCATCATATTTAATTGATATGTCACTACTTTTTACGATTTTCGCTTTTGTTGTTGCGCTTGGTGTATTAATTACTTTTCATGAGTTTGGTCACTATCTGGTTGCACGCTGGAGCGGTGTCAAGGTTTTGCGTTTCTCAATTGGTTTTGGCCAGCCATTATTTAAAAAGCGCTTAGGTAAAGATCAAACCGAGTGGGTAATTGCAGCGCTTCCCTTGGGGGGATATGTCAAAATGCTGGATGAGCATGAGGGAGAGGTTTTACCCCAAGAGTTACCGCGTGCATTTAACCGCCAATCTGTCGCAAAGCGTTTTGCAATTGTGGCTGCAGGACCGATCGCTAATTTTCTGTTAGCAATTCTCCTCTATTGGTTTCTTTTTATGTCAGGAGTGAGTGGACTGAAACCTCTACTGGGTCCGGTAAAGCCATCGACACCTGCCGCCTTTTCAGCTTTTAAGGAAGGAGAAACCATTGTAAAGATTGGAAATGAACCTGTTGCGACTTGGCAGGATGTTCGTTGGATATTATTAACCCATGCAATCGACCATGATCCTGAGGTAACGGTGGAAACAGCTAATGATCGCGGAGAAATTTTCTGGCGGAAATTAGATTTAAGTAGCGTGGATACTGGTGATGTGGATGCAAATTTCCTGGAAAAAATCGGTTTGGTAAATTATCAGCCGATCATGGCACCTATTATCGGTCAGGTGATTACAGGTGGAGCTGGTTATCGTGCCGGATTGCATGTCGGAGATGAGGTTCTTGCAGTAGACAATAAAGATATGTCGAATTGGGAAGAATTCGTTAAAGAGATCCGCGCCAAGCCAGGACAGTCGCTTACTTTGGAAATCTTGCGAGATGGCAAGACGATGGATATTCCTATAACACCGGATAAGACGGTCGATGGTAATGCAGAGATCGGAAAAATTGGAGTTGCACCTAAGATTGATCAGGAAGCAATAGCCAAGCTGCTGGTTAATGTAAGTTATCCTGCTGGAACAGCATTACTGAAAGCGCTCGACAAAACCTGGGAAGTGACCTTCTTTACCCTGCGAATGCTGGGAAAAATGGTGCTGGGTGAAGTTTCGTGGAAGAATATGAGCGGCCCTATCACAATCGCAGATTATGCTGGGCAATCAGCAAAAATGGGGATGATTGCTTATCTTGGATTCCTTGCTTTGATCAGCGTGAGCCTTGGGGTATTGAA
Source organism: Nitrosomonas sp. Nm33 (assembly GCF_900107265.1). Taxonomy (GTDB): domain Bacteria; phylum Pseudomonadota; class Gammaproteobacteria; order Burkholderiales; family Nitrosomonadaceae; genus Nitrosomonas. The sequence continues at coordinate 33,773 of NZ_FNPJ01000016.1, forward strand.
TCTATTACCTATTCCTGTATTGGATGGGGGACACCTAATGTATTATGTGATCGAAATTTTCAAGGGTACTCCGTTGTCTGAAAAAGCCATGGCTATAGGTCAACAGATTGGTATGGCGGTGTTGTTTACCCTCATGGTTTTTGCTATTTACAATGATATTTATCGGCTTATTTCTGGTTAAGCATGAAATTCAAGTGTCTCGCCATACTTTATTGCTTGTTCTATTCACTTGTTTGTGAAGCAATTGAACCATTCGTTGTAAAGGATATTCGTGTTGACGGGATACAGCGTACTGAAGCGGGAACAGTTTTTAGTTATTTACCTATAAAAGTAGGTGATGTTCTTGACGAAACTAAAGCCGCTGCCGCAATAAAAACACTTTATGCGACTGGCTTTTTTCAGGATATAAAATTAAAAGCGCAAGATGGATTATTGATTGTGCAAATCCAGGAGCGTCCAGCTATTGCCCAGATCAATATCAACGGTGCCAAGGAATTTGAAAAAGACAAGCTGAAAGAAGGCTTAAAACAGGCAGGATTGTCTGAATCACGTATCTTTAGTCGCGCCTTGTTGGAGAAAGCCGAGCAAGAGTTAAAACGCCAATACATCAGTCGTGGTAAATACGCTGTTAAGATTACTACGACAACGACTCCATTGGAGCGTAATCGTGTAGGGATTAACTTTGATATTGAAGAAGGTAAAACGACCAGAATCCGTCAGATCAATATTGTAGGTAATGAAGTTTTTAGTGATAGTGATTTGGTAGGCCTGCTTGTGCTGAGAACACCAGGGCTTTTGACCTGGTTCACCAAAGATGATCAATATTCGAAACAAAAATTATCTGCCGATCTGGAAACGTTGCGATCCTACTATCTCGACCGTGGTTATCTTGAGTTTAATATCGACTCTACCCAGGTTTCCATCACGCCTGATTTGAAGGATATCTACATTACCATTAATATCACGGAAGGGCCGCAATACACGGTTTCAGATATCAAGCTTGCTGGAAATCTCTTGATACCGGAAGAAGAATTACGCAAACTGATTAAACTCGAACCGGGGGGTGTTTTCAATCGGGAAAAATTAACAGAATCCATCAAACTCATTACTGACCGATTGGGTGATGAGGGTTACGCATTCGCCAATGTCAACGCCTCACCAGAGTTAGATAAGGAAAGCAGGAAAACTGCCTTTACTTTCTATGTCGATCCAGGACGCCGGGTTTATGTCAGACGTATCAATATCAGTGGCAATGACCGTACCCGAGACGAAGTCATTCGCAGGGAGTTTCGTCAGATGGAGGGAGCGTGGCATTCAACCAGTAAAATCAACCTCTCCAGGCAACGCGTTGACCGAACAGATTTTTTTCAGAGCGTTAATGTAGAAACTCCCCCAGTGCCGGATGCGCCTGATCAGGTTGATATCAATGTCAGTGTGACCGAGAAGCCGACGGGTGCAATCATGTTCGGGGCAGGTTACTCGGATTTGGAAGGTATTATTTTAAATGGCTCTGTTTCTCAGAATAATATTTTCGGCACTGGGAATTTTCTAAGCGTCTCGGTTAATACCGGGAGTGTCAACAAGGTATTCTCAGCTTCTTTTAACAATCCTTATTGGACGATTAATGGAATTAGTCTAGGGTTCGACGTTTTCAGACGAGACATTAATACAAGATCCTTACCCAGTGTGGGAATTTTCAGTACAGATACCTCCGGGGCAACGTTACGTTTTGGTATCCCGATTGCAGAAAACGATATTGTTTCGTTTGGTTTAGGTGCTGAACGTACGGGAATTGATCTCAAAGCCGATAGCCCCCAGCGTTATAAAGATTTTGTACAAGGTAACGCAGAAAAAGGAATAAAGGGGCATGGCGATAACACAACTAGTCTTCCCATCACGCTTAGTTGGGCTCGTGACCGCCGTGATAGCGCGATATGGACGACTTCGGGAACGACACATCGATTATTCGGGGAATATAGTATGCCCTTTGCCGAGCTGAAGTATTACAAGGTGAGCTATGAACAAAAATGGTTTTTTCCTGTTTCGAGCCTATTTACCATTATGCTCAATGGGGAGGTTGGTGTAGGGGATGGTTATTCGGGTGAATCGTTACCGTTCTTTAAAAATTTCTTTGCGGGCGGCTTTAATTCGGTTCGTGGTTACAATATCAATTCACTGGGTCCTCGTGATCCTATTTTGGACGCGAATGGTAATCCCATACCTGGTAGACGGGGAACGGTAGTAGGGGGGAGTAAGCGTATTGTCGGTAAAGTAGAAGTATTGTTCCCCGCCCCTTTTATGAAAGATCAAAAGACTGTACGGCTTGCTGCTTTTCTGGATGGCGGTAATGTTTTTTCAAATTGGTCCGATTTGGACTTTAATTTTTTACGCTATTCTACCGGGCTGGCTGTGACATGGATTTCCCCGATGGGTCCATTGAGATTTAGTATCGCACAACCATTAAATGCCCATAAAGGCGATGATATACAAAGATTCCAGTTCCAGCTGGGGCAAACATTCTAGCTCCAGATTGGTTTATCAGGAGAGGCAATTGAACGGAAAACCTTTAAGGCTGCAGTGGTTGATCAGCCTAATTATGCTGGTTTTTCTCTTAGGCAGCTTTTCCGCTATCTTTGCGAGAGAGATCAAGATTGGTGTGGTGAATACCGAGAAAATCTTGCGAGAATCAGCACAAGCTGTCGTAGCGCAAAAAAAAATAGAAAAAGAATTTCTGGTTTATGATGAGCGCATCAAGAAAATGGCTGCTGAGATCAAAGAATTGCAGGAATATTTAGAGAAGAATGATAAAAGCATCACAATAGAAGAGAGACGAAATAAGGAACGTGAGCTGGCGAACATCAGCCGCCAATATCAACGTGCCCAGCAACAGATGCGGGAAGATTTAACTATGCGTCAAAACGAAGAATATAGTTTTATTTTGGAACGCGTCAATAAAGTCATTAAAAACATAGCAGAAAATGAACGCTATGATCTGATCTTGCAGTTACAGGATTCAATCTATCGCAGCCAGCGAATCGATATCACGAATCAGGTTATCAAGGCACTTGCCGAGCAGGAGCAAGTAACCGGAAAATAGGCTACACCTATTTCTTCCATTAATACGCATCCTAGGGCGGCATTAAGCGGCCTATTATACAAATAACTCTTTACCATCCAGGCTAAAAAAGGGAGATAAGAATGAATGCCATGGACATTTATGAAATTTTAAAGTATTTGCCTCATCGCTATCCTTTCATCCTGGTTGATCGAGTAGTATCTTATGAACCAGGCGAACGGATCATCGCACTGAAAAATGTGTCGATCAATGAACCTTATTTTATTGGACATTTTCCGCATCATCCTGTTATGCCAGGTGTTTTAATCGTTGAAGCTTTGGCGCAGGCAGCTGCATTATTGACTCTTAAAACAGAGAACGCTGCGAAAAATGATGAACAGGTTTATTATTTTGTGGGGATTGATGGGGTACGTTTTAAGAAACCAGTCATGGCTGGCGACCAACTTGTGTTGAAAGTCGAGATTACTAGGCAGATAAAAGGTGTCTGGAAATATTCAGCACGGGCAGAGGTAGATGATCAGCTTGTGACTGAGGCAGAATTAATGTGTACAGCAAGAAATATATAGAAGCTGCTTCACTTGTTTGCAGGTTTTTTATTTCTTTGTTGTTCTGCACTGATAGATAGCTTGTTGATAAGCCAATGCATGAAACTGATTGGGTTGGTGGAGTAGATGAAGCTGGCAGGGGGCCGCTTGCTGGGCCGGTTTATGCTGCATGTGTCATTTTGGGTCCAGATTGCAATATTGAAGGATTGGCTGATTCTAAAAAATTGAGTGAGAGAAAACGTACTTACCTTGCCGGTCTTATCAAGCGTCGTGCGAAAGCATGGGCGATTGCTTCTGCTTCTGTTGCCGAAATCGATCGTCTGAATATTCTGCAAGCCAGTTTGCTCGCCATGCAACGAGCTGTTGAAAAATTATCGCTGATTCCCACCATCGTTTTGGTCGATGGAAATCAATCGCCACGACTGAATTGCCCTACCAGGGCGATCATTAAAGGTGATAGTCTAGTTGCTGAAATTTCGGCGGCCTCGATATTGGCTAAGACAGCGCGTGATGCTGAAATGCTGCGATTACACAAACATTTTCCGGTTTATGGCCTAAATCAGCATAAGGGGTATCCTACAAAAGCTCACATGGAAGCATTACAGCACCATGGCATATCCAAAATCCATCGCCGCAGCTTTGCTCCTGTGCGTGCGTTGATGGTGGGGCCTGTCAATTTCTGATTACTCTTTTCTAGAAAAGGACTCGCATGAGAATACCGTTATTTTTGCATTTGCTGGGTGTGGTCATTTGGGTGGGGGGGATGTTTTTTGCTTATATGGCTTTGCGTCCGACTGCTGCGCAGCTGCTTGAGCCTTCTATGCGATTGAAGCTTTGGCAAGGCGTCTTTAGCCGGTTTTTTCCATGGGTTTTTTTATCGGTAGGACTCATTCTGGCTAGTGGCCTTTATATGGTAATGCAAATGGGAGGATTTATGGCCGTAGGCCTGTATATTCATCTCATGTTTGTGCTAGGCCTACTGATGATGCTGATTTTTATTTATGTATTTTTCTCGGCATTCAAGAAACTCAACTATCATATTGCCAGAGATGAATGGCCATCTGCAGGGATAGCATTAGGGCAAATTCGCCTATTAATTGGAATTAATCTTATACTGGGGATTGTAACCATTACCGTTGCAGTCCTAGGTGGATCAACTTAGTTTGACCAATCGTGGGAGTGTACTAAAAACTTTTTTGTGCTTGTGTACTCTATTATCAATGAGAATCAATAATATAGGTGAGAAAAAGATGCATATAGAAAAGGATACCGTGGTATCGCTGCAATATTATAAATTGTCTAATTTAGACGGTGAAATTGTGGAAGAATCCACTACACCGATAAGTTATCTGCACGGTGGTTACGGGGGAATGTTCCCGATTGTAGAGGAGGCACTACAAGGAAAGGAAACGGGCTATCATCTCTCCTTGGCACTGGAGCCGGAAGAAACTTTTGGAGAATATGACAGTGAATTGATTCGCATAGAACCTCGCAATGCTTTTCCAGATACTGTTAAGGTAGGAATGCAGTTCGAAGGAGGGGAAGAGAATTCCGATGATGTGATGATTTATACGGTTACCGATGTCACCGACGATATCGTTGTCGTCGATGGTAATCATCCGCTCGCTGGAATGGCTTTGCAATTTGAGTGTATCGTAATGGATGTGCGCGCTGCTACTCCTGATGAACTTTCGCATGGTCATGTACATGGGCCGCATGGTCACCATGAGCACTGATAAAACCTAAAGACCTTCAGGTTAAAACGTTCAGTCTTTATTTAACATCGATTTTAATGTATAGAGATGTTCAAGTGCTTCCTTGGGGCTTAATTCATCAGGTACGAGCTTACTTAAATGACTAAAAATGGGGTGTAATGTTTCAGAAAATTCAATAGTTGTATCGGATGGTTCTGAAAACAAATCAAGTTGTGGGTTCTTGTTAACATTTTCCTGTTCTAGTTTGGTCAAGATTTTTTTGGCTGCCTTAATTACTGGGGCAGGTACACCTGCCAGTGCTGCTACATGCAGACCGTAGCTCTGACTGGCAGGTCCTTCGTTAATCGAGTGCAAAAAGACAATGTGTTGTTTGTATTCAACAGCTCCCAGATGAACATTGACAGCTTGTTCGAATTCTTCTACCAATTTGGTCAGTTCGAAATAGTGTGTCGCAAATAATGTATAGCTCTGGTTTTTAGTCAGTAGGTAGCGAGCAATGGCAAAAGCCAGAGCCAAACCATCAAAGGTAGACGTTCCTCGCCCAATTTCATCGACCAAAACTAAGCTCTGGTTAGTAGCATTGCGGAGGATATTGGCTATTTCGGTCATTTCGACCATAAAGGTGGATCTTCCACCGGCCAGATCATCCGACGCGCCAATACGGGTAAAGATCTGATCGATCGTTCCAATACGTGCGCTTTCTGCAGGTACAAAACTGCCGCAGTGAGCAAGTAGTGCTATTAAAGCCGTTTGCCGCATATAAGTAGATTTTCCACCCATATTGGGACCTGTGATGACAAGCATTTGTCGCCTGCCAGTGCCACATAATCCAAGACGCACATCATTGGCAATATACTGATTGACCTGACTTTCCACTACAGGGTGACGGCCAGCTTGAATTTCTATGATCGCTTCTTCAGTAAAGACCGGCGCGGTATAGTTAAGTGATTGAGCGCGCTCTGCAAAGGTACCCAGTACATCTATTTCTGCCACGCTCTGCGCTATGTTTTGTAAATGCCTGGTATAGGTATTGAGTTCTTCCAGCAACGCATCATATAAAAATTTTTCTCTGACAAGCGCATGATCCCTGGCTGCTAGCGCCCTGTTTTCAAAAGCCTGTAACTCTGGTGTGACATAGCGCTCGGCATTTTTCAAAGTTTGCCTTCTACGATAGTCGGATGGAATTTTGTCGCTATGTACATGTGTGATTTCGATATAAAAACCGTGGACCCTGTTATATTCCACTTTGAGATTAGGAATGCCTGTGCGTGTTTTTTCACGCGCTTCCAGTTGCAGCAGAAATTCGCCACAGTTATTTTGTAAGGCACGTAATTCATCCAATTCAGCATCGTAGCCATCAGCGATGACTCCTCCTTCGCGTAACAGCACGCTCGGTTCGGGGAATAATGCCTGCTGCAAAAGTTCTACCAGAGCGCTATCCGGTATCATGGCTTGTGCCAGCAGGGCAAGGTGTTCACTGGTAGTATTGGTTGCCATGGCTACGATTTCAGGCAGAGCGATCAGACTAGCCCGCAGGCCGGAAAGATCACGTGGCCGGGCTGATTTGAGTGCAATGCGCGCTGTAATGCGTTCGATATCGACAATGCGCTTAAGATGCTCCTTGATGCCAGCATAAGGTGCTGCTGCTATCCCGGCTGTTTCCATCAACCGAGAGACGCTGTCAAGCCGATGCTGAAGGATTGGGTAGTCTCGTAGTGGATGATGCAGCCAGTGTCGTAACAGCCGGCTACCCATACTGGTTGAGCAAGTATCCAGTAACGACATCAAGGTGGGTGAAGTTTCTCCGCGTAAAGTTTCAGAAATTTCCAGATTGCGGCGGGTAGCAGCATCCATACGGATGTAGGTTCCTTCACGTTCAACCTGCATTGTTTTAATATGCGTGATATCCGTTCCCTGGGTGAGGCGCACATATTCGAGCAGCGCTCCAGCAGCCTGCAGTGCCGCATGCAAATCATCACAGCCAAAACCAGCAAGATCATGAGTACTAAATAGCTTGGTAAGGTTACGAACAGCACTGTTGTAATCGAATTGCCAGGCAGGCAGTTGTTTGGCGTTATTTGATTCAGCAAGTGCTAACGACACATCCAACGATTCAGGTAAAAGAATTTCGGCAGGTTGTAAGCGCTCTAGTTCACTCATCAAACTAGTCGGGGAAGTTTCCAGCATTCGCAGCTGGCCAGCAGCCAAATTGAGCCATGCTAACCCTAACGTCGATTTATGTGAAGTTAGTGCTAACACGATACAGTCACGTTTGTCTTCTAGCAAAGCGGCATCGGTCAGTGTGCCGGGCGTGATGATACGTGTTACCCTACGCTCTACTGGCCCTTTGGTAGTAGTCGGGTCACCGACTTGCTCGCAAATGGCAACCGATTCACCTAGTTTGACGAGTTTCGCCAGATATTGATCAGCAGCATGATAGGGCACTCCGGCCATCTTGATGGGCTCACCTGCGGATGCTCCACGCTGTGTCAGTGTGATATCGAGCAACTGGGCTGCTTTCTCAGCATCCTCAAAGAACAGCTCATAAAAATCTCCCATGCGATAAAAAAGTAGCTTGTCATTATGCTGCGATTTGATGCGCAAGTACTGCTGCATCATGGGAGTATGGTCTTCTAGCGCCATATAATTGACGGAATATTAATCAGGCAGTCTATTTTAGCAGGTAAGACTGCTGTACGAGTTAAGCTATTGCGATAGAGGATTTGTTGCCTGGTAGCATTCGAAGGTGTGCACCAATGGGTAATACTATATCTGATTGATCTGACCGATCTGACCGACTTATATCCTGATTGACTACTGGCTAAACTTGTCAAAAAGAAAATAGACTTCAACAAGTTTAGCCAGGATGGAACGTATTTCTTACAATTATTATTGGCTAAGATATAGACTCAAGCTACAGGACGAGAACATCAGGTAAAGGAAAGCCATTGAAATTGCTGGCATAGGCTGTGGTATAGGCGCCTGCGTTGGGAATAAAGATGAAATCGCCCTCCTGGATATCTTCGGGTAATAGCTCGTCATGCATTAATACATCAACGGAATCACAGGTTGGACCGGCAATGGACCAGGGAATGTTGCTACCTGTGCGCTTAGTCAAAATCTCATAACGTAGCCCTTCACTCACTTCGATAATACCGCCAAATATACCCGCATCCCAATACATCCAGCGTTTGCCATTGCGTGTGGCAGTGCCCACGACTCTGCAAACAAAGCATGAGGAATCCGATACAAGATACCGACCTGGTTCTGCCATGATGCGAATTTCTTCCGGAAGATCAGCAATTGCAGCATTGATGACATCTGCGATCACCTCAATGGAAGGAATAGGTTTAACATGACGTACTGGATAACCACCACCAATATTGAGCAAGCGAGGCCTTAATCCCGCCTGCCTCATGTCAGCAAAAACATTTTTAGCGCGCTCGATACCGACTCGCCAGTTTTGCGGATTACGGCATTGCGAACCAACATGAAAGGTTACACCTGCGAGATCAGCGCTCAGCGAGACCGCTTCGTTAATAATTTCTTTGATATCAGCAAGGTGCGTGCCAAATTTACCTGCGAGGGGCCAGTCACTGCCGATGTTGGGCGTATCTATGCGTAAATACAATTTTGCATCTGGCTTGACACTGACGATTTTACGAAGCTCTTCGATACTATCCAGAACATACCATTCCACACCTTTAGATGCGGCGTATTCCAGGTAGGCACGTGATTTCATCGGATTACTATAATAGATTTCCGCTGCAGGAACACCTAGGCTAAGCAACAGATCCAATTCGGCGATGGACGCAATTTCAAATCCAGATTCTTCTTCTATTAATGTTTTTAATACACGTGAATCCGGGTTGGCTTTTGCTGCATAATGCGGATGAACACGTGGCATGGTAGCTTTAAAACGGCGAATTTTATTGCGGATAATATTGCTGTCGACCAGCAGGAAAGGTTTGCTATAACCTTTCTTTAGTGCTTCTTCAACGAGAGAGAGATCTAGACTAATCTCAGGGTGGGTGTCAAAGATAACTTCATTTTCAATTCTCTTTTGCACAGTGGCGGTACGTATTTTCATCATTAACTCCTATCAAAAGTCGCTACGTTTCTGGGATATGAATATGAACCAAATCAACTTGCGCAAAAGAATTCGCTTTACTTTTCATGATGACCTCCTTACTTCTTGGCGCTAATAAAATGATTAAAGGGTAGGAATTATAGGCTGGTTTTCTGTGGAATCAAGCATTTTTTTAATGAAAGAAAAAATGGTTTATTCTAAAAATAAGTACATGAAATCATGAGACTGTAGCATAAATTATTTTTACCTTTTACAGCTAATATATTCTAAATTGTGTTTGAGACAATAAAAAGAATTTATTGTTCAAGATTAATCATCTTAAGTTTTAACTACCCGAATTTTGATGCGCCCAGCAAGCCAGAATCAAGTCGAAAAGGAGAGAAGTGGGGAATAGATCATTTGCGTAGAAAATAATCCAAATTTTCACTAAGGAAGGCTAAGGAAGGTTAAAGAAGTCCTGAATGAGTAACCAATCGGTGAATCCTTGATTCTTCGGATTGCAAATTTAGACAGTGCTTCCACTAAGAAATCGTCCAGGACGAAATATTTTCCTCGTCATCATCGGGTTTTCTGTTTTTTTGTGTTGGGCATACTACACTTAAAGATGAGTCCATTTCCAGTTGCGAATCTCTGGCAAGTCCTGACCATGGTGATGGATATATTCGTGGTGTTCGATCAGCTTATCACGCATGATCTGCTTTAAATAAGCGGTGGTATAGCTCAGTTTGGGTACCCAATCGATGACATCATTTATCAGATGGAAACGGTCCAGATCATTGCGTACTACCCTATCGAATGGCGTGGTAATAGTGCCGTCTTCCGTGTGGCCGCACACGGCGCCTGCTGGGAGCGCCAACTGTCTTCCATTTTCTGGCCATCGACCTCTTTTGGGCCGGTCCAGCTTTTGGACGTGCGCAAGTATAATCATCAGCCAGCGTGGGTGTTGGATATTGCCATGCTGGCGTGCCTGCTGCTGGATAGTCCGGATTTCACTCACTACCCGATCGAGGATGCAGGCCATTTGCTGATGCAAATCAGCGCCATCTTCTCCTTCCACCACATACGAGCGGTATTCATAACCCTGAAATAGCTGCATCAGTTCTTCCCGACTGATGCGCGCCAGAATGGTGGGATTGGCGTTTTTGTAGTTATTGAGATGCAAAATTGGCAGCATCGCCCCATCATGCGCGGGATTGAGAAATTTATTGGCATGCCAGGTAGTAGCGAGAGACCCTGTTTCAGCTTCATCATCGCCCACAACGCAGGCAGCAATCAAATCTGGGTTATCAAACACAGCACCAAAAGCGTGGGAAAGCACATAACCCAGCTCACTTCCCTCATGAATCGATCCGGGAGTTTCCGGAGTGGCATGATTGCCGATTCCGCTAGGAAAGGAAAACTGGCGGAATAATTGTTGTATGCCTTGAGTGTTTTGTGAAAAATCCGGATAAAACTCTGAATAAGTGCCTTCCAGGTAGGTATTAGCCACCAAGGTGGGGCTGCTATGATCCGGGCCAGTGAGGAGAATGATATTCAAATTGAGGCGCTGAATAGCACGATTGAGGTGAGCATAGATAAAATTGATGGCCGGTATTGTGCCCCAATGGCCGAGCAAGCATGATTTGATATGGTGCAATTCCAGCGATTCACTCAGCAGGGGTTGTCCAGCAAATAGATCTGACCCACCGACAGATAGTCAGCGGCACGCCAGTAAGCATCGATTTTGCGCAATTCCTCGGCTGACAGGGGGATGAGACTGATTGGCTGTAGGTTCATTTGTCATCATTGCTAAAGCCCTCACTTTCATAAACAAACACGGAATGGTTGCCACTTATCGCTCATGTTTTTTTCTGACAGTAATGGATGGAGGTGCGTTCCACTTAAACCGATTAGGTGTTTTGCTAATTATTGCTGTTATTGGAAGCTATCAGTGCTTGTGTTTGCCCAGTATTTTTTATAAGTGATTTAACAGTCTGTTAAGGAAATAGATAGCCTAGGAGGGGAGCGCCGGGCAACGAGGCAATGTGCTACATGATTGAGGTTTATTCAAACTTTTCTGAATGTTATAACTTGGCATACCATTAGTTAAACTAAAATCAGCAATCGCCTGTACAATTCTCCACACTTTTTTAGCGCACCCCAGAAAAAGAACGGTGCTTAATAGCCTTTTTATAGGGTATCCCTAGAAATTCACTTTTAAGGGGTGAAGCGCAAGGAGTCGCACAGCGAGCGACGAAACAATTCAAGAACAATAGGCGAGAAACGAGCGAGCACTTAAAACCGTGATTCGCCTAAAAATGGATTTATAGAGGTACCTTTATGTGGTTTAAGAATTTACAAATTTATCGTATCACCGACTGGAAGCTCACACCTGAAGAGCTGGAAGAGTTATTAACACGACGCACCCTGCAAGCCTGCCTAAGCATGGAAACGCAAAGCCTGGGCTGGGTTCCACCTGGAATGGAAGAAACCCGCCTCGTCTATGCGCGCGGGCAGCAGGTGCTCATTGCACTGGGATCTGAAAAAAAACTGCTACCTGCCTCCGTCGTCAATCAGCGCGCCAAAGAGCGTGCAGTGGAAATGGAAGCACAGCAGGGCTATCCAGTTGGCCGCAAACAAATGAAAGAAATCAAAGAAGCCGCATTATATGAGTTGCTGCCGCGTGCCTTTGTCATCCGGCAAAAAAGCCATGCCTGGATCGATCCGGTTAATGGCTGGTTCATTATCGACAGCTCGAATATCGCCAGGGCAGATACTTTTGCCGAAACTCTTCTGAAAACGATCCCCACACTTCTACTCAAGCGCATCAAGACCACGCTGACCCCGGCCTCGGCCATGACCCGTTGGCTATCGGGTGATGAATTGCCTCATGCATTTACCATCGACAGCGACAGCGTTTTTCGCAGCAGAGAAGATAAAAAAATCTCGGTGAGTTATCAGCGATATCCACTCGACTCGGATGAAATCACCCGCCATGTCCGGGGGGGTAAAGAGGTCACCAAGCAGGCGATGGTCTGGGAAAATAACCTTTCCTTTGTGCTGGATGAGAACCTGCAAATCAAGCGGCTTACTCTGCTGGATATCGAGAAAGAACCCGCAGAATCAGCAGAGGAACAGTTTGACAGCAATTTCTTCCTCATGACCGAACAATTGAAGCAATTATTGCCTGATTTGATTGATGCGCTAGGTGGTGAGGCAATGGAGTAGCACGCTGGTTTGAAATTTTTGGGTTAAATCTAATGATATAAACAGTATATCTTAATTTCCTAAGCTAGTTATCGTCCTATTTCGGGAGAATAACCAGTTAGCGAATTGGTTTAATATGACAAATTAATTGTTTCATATTCATGAATATGGTGATAAACGGAAATTTTATAATTACTTACTATGTGCGTGGAAGTAGTCGGGGTAGTCTTGTTGTGCGATAAAATCCTAATAAATTAATTAGGATAGTAATTTCTATGGATGGTATTTGGCCTAAAATGTAAGAAATCTCAGGGTTGTTTACAGAGAGGTTGATTGAAATAATGTTGGAGTATTTCATAAGGAGTTGAGTTATTCAAACTTTTATGTGGTTTGACAGTGTTATAAAAGTTAATAAAGCGGTCGAGTTGAGTTTGCCGGTCGGTGCAGTCTTTAAAGTTGGTCTTGTCATGCCACATCTGCATGAGGGTGCGGATAACACGTTCAGCTTTGCCGTTGGTTTGAGGTCGATTGATTTGAGTGAATTTCTGGCCGATGCCGTGCGTTTTGCAGGTTTTAACAAAAGCATGACTGTCAGTGCCTTTATATTCTTTGCCATTATCAGAATAAGCATAATCGATCTGGTAAGGGCATTGGGCGATGACGGTTTCGGTGAGGAACCAGGCGGCGCTATTCCGGGTTTTATCAGGCAAGATGGCTGCATAGAGTTCTCGGGAGAAGTCATCAATCGCGA
>NZ_FNPJ01000019.1 GCF_900107265.1 Nitrosomonas sp. Nm33
TCTGACTCCTCTAATGATGAAACTCTTTTCCAAATTCGCTTCATCATAAGGAATTCAGATTCCTTTTACTTCTTTTCTTATGTCGAACTCACGTTAAAGTAGCATAGTTTGATTTGGGAATGGAATAACGGCTTGGGGTGGCATGGGGTTAATGAAGCGGATGCTGGACCGGATTGGATTCGATATAGCTATGGAAAGGTGCGGTTTACCACAGTCAGGCAGCAGTCGAGGTTATGCAACGATTTAATTGCTCTTGCAGTTCATACTTTCAATATGGTGTGGAACAGACTGTTTTGAGTAGATGGAAATTACTCAACATGATCCCGATGACCAGTTTGTTCCAAGGGATAGGTAATCGTCTTTGCCTGCACTACCATACCGATATTGGCCCATCTTTCAGCAATCGGTGGCTTTGCAGCCAAATACTCAGCTGGAAGATTTCTTCAAATTCCCTCCTTGCTTATTGGGATTGTCGAAAAGTAGCATTTTTATCGAAAATGCTACTTTCAAGTTATTGGTTAATTAATAACTGATTTTCATGAAATCGCTGCAGACAATTAAGCCAAGACAAGAATATTGATTTTGCTACAAATGAGTCATCATTTCTGCATCAAGCTGTTTTGCTAAATCCTGCAAGGCGGTCGAAATCGTGACCGGATAGGCGGAAGCTGTCTCTAAGGCTGTCATAACTTTTGGTAAGTGAGTGTAGCCTGCCAGTGTCTGCTGACGTATGTCATGCAAAGGTCTTTTCGGATGAATGCGCTGTCCTGCCAACATAACCGGCTCAAGCAATGGTTGCCCTTCATAAGGATCATTTTTTTCTAGCGCCACAATGTCATGACTCATCTCACCCTGGGATGTGTAATAACGGTAAACCTGCTTTCTCCCCGGCCAGGTCGCCTTGCCTTCTGAGCGCTTACGGCGTGGCTTGCCAGCGTATTCCTGTAGCTTGTAAGCGCAATCGAAGGCAGGCGCATCGCTGGAAATATCTAATGCGGTACCAATGCCAAAACCATCTATCGGCGCCTTGGCTGATAGCAAGGTTTGCAGTCGGCATTCATCCAGGTTACCGCTAGCAAATATGGTCGTGCTCTGTAAACCTCCTTGATCAAGAATCTGGCGCACATTGTAAGCATGAGCCGCCAAATCGCCACTATCCAGGCGAATTCCCTTGATATTGATATGATCTGCAATAAGTTTCGGCGCTAATGTGACCACTTTTCTTGCTGCGGCTTCGGTGTCATAGGTATCAATCAGCAAAACGACGTTATCCGGATTGGAGTGGGCAAAGTGTGCAAAAGCTGTGGTTTCATCTGCATGTGCCTGAATGTAGGAATGCGCCATGGTTCCAAATAAAGGAATGTCATAAAATGCGCCTGCCAGAACAGTCGCTGTGCCAGTAAACCCCGCCAGATAGCTTGCTCGCGCTGCCAGTAAAGCTGCTTCGGCACCATGTGCTCGACGCATACCAAAATCGACCAATAACTTATCAGGCGCGATCAGCACTGAGCGTACGGCCTTAGATGCGATCAGTGTTTCGAAATGAAGAAGATTGATAATGCGCGATTCGATCAATTGTGCCTGGGGTAGCGGCGCAGTTATTCGCAAGATAGGTTCATTGGGAAAAAATAGGGTGCCTTCAGGCATAGCGTGCACATCGCCACTGAAGCGAAACTGTTCAAAATAATTGATGAGTGAAGGGTGGAAGCGTGTCGCGAGCCAGTCGAGTTCCGCAGATGAAAATTTTAGGTTTTCAAGATAATCCAGTGCCTGTTCTAGTCCAGCCGCAACCATGAAATTTCGGCCGGGCGGCAGCTTACGGATAAACAACTCAAAAACAGCTGTTTCTTGCATGTCTTGCTCAAGATAACTTTGCAGCATCGTAAACTGATAAAGATCAGAGAGCAGCGGGCTGGAAAGTGGATTCATGCCCATGCAGCAGCTACCTCAAATTGGATAAGCGTTGCACCAAGACGCTCCATTTCCTCCAGCGCATGTAAATCATCATCAAGCTTTAGATTGATTGCACAAATCGCATCCTTAAGAACAAATGTAGCGTAATGATGTTGTAGTGCATCCTTCACAGTATTGAGCACGCAATATTCAGTCGCGACACCACCGACAAACAAGCGGTGAATACCCAATTCTTGCAGTAACGCATGGAGTTGAGTATCAGTAAAACCTGAGTAAGCATCTTTCTCTGCCGTTGTCGCTTTGGAAATAACCTGAGTATTAATAGAAAATTCTATCTCCGGGTAAAACGCTGCCCCTGTTGTAGTTGCTATGCAGTGCGGCGGCCATGGACCGCCTTGCTGCTGGAAAGAACAGTGATCAGGAGGATGCCAATCGCGGGTTGCAAAAACCGGCAGACCGTGCTCATGAAAAAGCTTCAGGTAACGATTGATCACAGGAATAATCGTATCAGCCATCGGTACAGCCAAGCTTCCACCAGGCAGAAAATCATTCTGCATATCGATGATCACGAGTGCATCTCCGCCACCTAGTCTTACTTCCATGCTAGCTACCTCGTATCAATAAAACGGGTATAGATGCCGTACGCACCATCCCCTCAGCAACACTTCCCAATAGTAGGCGACTGAAACCAGTTCGACCATGCGTGCCGATGACAATCAAGTCAGCTTGCCAACGGTCAGCCTCCGCCACAATAACATTGGCAATACGCTGACCTTTTGCCTCGAGTAATTTTGTTTCAGTTGTCAATCCTGCTTGCTGCACCAACGCTTGCGCCTCAGCCAGTATTTTTTCACTACTTTCTCTGATGGTTTCTTGCAGTTCGGCGTAATTGATATAGCTTTCATCTACCCAGTAAAGAATATCTTCAAATACATGCACAACTTCCAGTTGTGCATGATGCTGCTGCGCTAGCTTGATAGCTTCCTGCAGCGCACAATTTGAAGTGGTACTACCGTCAACTGGAACGAGGATTTTTTGATACATGATGTCTCCTGTGGCAAATCATCCTTTTACACAAGCCAGAGGCTTAAGAAAGGCAACTCTACGAGCAAGCTTGGCCTGCTCTGTTGCTTCAGCGACTAAGTCAACATCCTTGTATGCACCTGGTGCTTCCTCAGCTACCCCACGCATGGAGCGGGAACGGATTAAGATACCCTGCTGGGCAAGTTCGCTGACTAACTGTTTTCCCTGCCAACGGGCTAACGCCTGGTGGCGACTCAATGCACGACCCGCCCCATGACTGGCTGAGGCGAATGCGGGATTATCACTATTACCCGCAAGAATGTAAGAGCCGGTACCCATACTCCCACCTATGACCACTGGCTGACCTACCGCACGATAGCGTTCAGGCAATGTGTCATGCCCCGGACCAAATGCACGGGTAGCACCTTTACGATGCACATGCAGCACTCGAGACTTGCCATCAACTTTATGTTTTTCTATTTTGCAGGTATTGTGCGAAACATCAAACAGCGTTTCAAGCTCACTATTTGGGAAAACTTCCATAAATGTTTCCCGGGTAAGATGAGTCAAAATTTGCCGGTTAGCCAGAGCGCAATTGATGCCCGCATTCATTGCACCAATATATTGCTGTCCTTCTGGAGATTGGATCGGGGCACAAGCCAGTTCACGGTCGGGTAAATGAATGCCGCAGCGCTCAGCAGTCTTGGCCATTGAGACGAGATACTCGGTACCAATTTGATGTCCCAGGCCACGCGAACCGCAGTGTATCGAAATGATAATTTGTCCTTCCTGCAATCCAAAAGCCTGTGCGGCCGCAGGGTCAAGAATACGATCTACTACTTGGACTTCGAGATAGTGATTGCCTGAGCCAAGGGTGCCCATTTCACCGCGTTGTCGCTTCTTGGCTAACTCGGAAACGTTTGCTGGTACCGCGCCTGCCATGCAGCCTCGCTCTTCGATAAATTCCAAATCTGCTTCGCTGCCATAGCCTTGTTGCACTGCCCAGCGCGCACCGCCAAGCAGGACTTGATCAAGCTGTTTCGTATCCAGCTTGAGTAAACCTTCCTCACCTACACCAGCCGGAATAACCTTGAACAACCTCTCAGCAAGGGTCGAAAGGTGTGGTTTCACATCCTGTAAATTCAAGTTGCTGCGCAAGCAGCGGATTCCGCAGGAGATATCAAAGCCAACACCACCCGCAGAAATGATGCCACCTTGCTCAACATCAAATGCTGCAACCCCGCCAATCGGAAAACCATAGCCCCAATGTGCGTCTGGCATGGTCATCGCAGCACCCACCAAACCAGGTAGCGATGCGACATTGGTGATTTGCTCAAGCACCTTATCGTCCATGCTTTCCAGTAAAGGCGCACTACCGTATAGTAATACCTCCTTCCGGCTCTCGCCTGGTTTCAGGGGAAGTGTCCATAGGTAAGACTGAATTTGATGTAATTGCTGTAAATCCATCTTATACCTCCTCTATCTTATTCCATTTCCAAATCAAACCTGACTTAGTTGGCTCCCTTAGCCGTATTATTTATACTGTCTGCGGTTCGCTCTTGCGTCATGTTTGATTTGGAAATGGAATTACACGTCCACCACACAACGCGCTTCCCATATTGCGCCGATTTGCTTTACTGAAAGCATCGTCAAAGTCGCACCTTTAACTTCTACTCCGCGTTCTAAATCCGCATGCCATTTTTCACCCAGTGCTTCGGCATTCCATAGATTACCTTGCCGATGAATGTGAAAGCGGCAAAAAACCATACCTAACTCACGTGCTTTTCCCAGCAGCAAATTTAACCAGGTCACTAGCGCGAGTTCGAGATCTTCTTCTTCAAACTCAAAAGCTACAGAAATATCAGGCTGGACCGTTTCAAGATTAGTCATGATGGAAAATACTGCCTCAGCGGCTGACTCAAATGCTTGCTCGATTGTTGATCCACGACCAATAATGCCGACATCGGCATCATGTTCGAAATAGAGTGAAATCATTTTTGTATTTTTGGACAAGACGCACCTATTTATCTTAATAATGCAGCCTGAAAAACACACGGCATAAATTAAAAATAATGCCTTACTAGAAACATCTTAGCATTAGATAGACTGACTAGATGTATAGTTGCACAGGCAATGACAATCTTGAATTCCGTCCTCTTGTTGATCACGAGGATATGTATAGTTGCACAGGCAATGACAATTCATTCCAATTTCAGTTAGAATCGATGTCGAATCATTGTTATCTCTTCTTGTAGAAACTATATCAGGCATTCTTTATGATTCTTATTCTGAAACCAGGCACTCTTTCTGAAAGCCATGAATATAAGCAATTACTTGCACATCTCGCTAATCTTGCAGGTATCACCGTCCGCGCACATACGGAGATCGGTCTTGAACAAACGTTGACGGAAATCTATTTGATCGGTAATACCAAAGCATTATCAGTTGAAGATATGCAAAGTCTACCGTGTGTCGATCGGGTAGTGCGTGTCTCCGAAGAATATCGTGTTCTTGGGCGACATGAAAATGATGATCGGCCAACCTATTTCGACTATAACGGTGTGCGTTTTGGCCAAGATACATTAAATGTATTTGCTGGACTATGTGCTGTCGATACACTAGAGCATGTGGAATTAATGCTAAAAGCATTGCGTGATCATGACCAGGTTTGTACACGTATGGGTGCCTATAAGCCTCGCACAAGCCCTTACTCTTTCCAAGGACATGGCAAAGCCTGCTTGCCTTATGTTTTCGATCTCGCTGGTAAGTATGAGATCAAAGTGATTGCTATGGAAGTAACTCACGAATCTCATGTGGAAGAGATTCGGGAAGCGCTCTACCAAACTGGCACTTCAACGGGTGTGATGCTGCAGATTGGCACCCGTAATACCCAGAATTTTGAGTTATTGAAGATCGTTGGCCGCCAGCAGGATTTTCCAGTACTGATTAAACGTGGTTTTGGTATTACCTTGGATGAATCTCTTAATGCAGCAGAATATCTAGCCTCTGGAGGAAATCGGAAAGTAGTTTTTGGCTTGCGTGGAATGAAAACCAATATGGGTGATCCTCATCGTAATTTTGTGGATTTTACACATGTTCCTGTGGTAAAGCGCCTGACACGCATGCCGGTTTGTATTGATCCTTCACACTCGGTTGGTACTCGAACAGGTTCACCAGATGGCATCCTTGATGTCATGCATGCAACTGCCCAAGGAATTATCGCAGGCGCCAATATGGTGCTGGTTGATTTTCATCCGGTACCCAGCAAGGCGCTGGTTGATGGCCCTCAAGCATTATTACTCAAAGAATTACCTCTCTTTCTAGAAGATATTCGTATCGCTCGCGAGGCCTATGAAAAACGAGTGGAGCTAGCCAAGCGATATCAGGAAGCCGGGTAGATTGTTCGTATCAATAACTAATTTGAACGCTCACGATTAGGCTTGCGCGTATTTATTATTGAAGCGTGTGCGCAATGATTCCTGAAATTTTTTTCGCCTAGATACCTTATAATCACCTTAAAGTGTGTTAAACCGAATTACTATGAATGAACGAATGCCTAATTATCGGTGATGCCAGATATCATCTTCATGGAGAATAACCAATGATCAAAGTTTTGCTTGCAAACCCAAGAGGTTTTTGTGCCGGTGTGGATCGTGCCATCGAAATTGTTGAGCGTGCATTAACCATGCATGGCGCCCCCATTTATGTGCGACATGAAGTAGTACACAATCGTTTTGTGGTGGAAGATTTGGAAAAAAAAGGCGCTGTATTTGTTGAGAACCTGGAAGAAGTTCCACAAGAAAGTATTCTGATTTTCAGCGCCCATGGTGTTTCGCATGCAGTGCGACGAGAAGCAGCAGCGCGCAAGCTCAAGATATTCGATGCGACCTGCCCGCTGGTAACTAAAGTGCATGTCGAAGTAGCAAAAATGCGTAAAGAAGGAAAAGAGATCATCATGATTGGCCATCAGGGTCATCCCGAAGTTGAAGGAACCATGGGTCAAGTAGAAGGAAATGATGGCGGGATGTATTTGGTGGAAACAGAAGAAGATGTTGCGAATTTACAAGTTAAGAATGAGCACAATCTGACTTATGTCACCCAAACGACCTTATCTGTCGATGATGCTGCACGTGTAATCAATGCATTAAAACGACGTTTTCCAAAAATCATAGGTCCCAAAAAGGATGATATCTGTTACGCCACGCAAAACCGTCAGGATGCGGTCAAAAAGATGATTAAACACTGTGATTTGGTCATAGTGGTGGGTTCTCCCAATAGCTCAAATTCCAATCGCTTATGTGAAGTGGCACGTAATGCCAACGTTGAAGCTTATATGGTTGACCGTGCTGAGCAATTGCAGGATGGATGGTTGATTGGAAAAAGTTGCATTGGGATCACCGCCGGCGCCTCGGCGCCAGAAATATTGGTGCAGCAAGTTCTGGACAGGCTCAAGCAAATTGGCGCCGAACAAACAGGAAGCGATGTCCTCATTGAGGAATTAAGTGGTGTTGTTGAGTCTGTGGTGTTTCCACTCCCTAAAGCAGAAGCGATATCCATGGATAAGTATGTGCGTGAAGCAAACTAATAAACTCCCCACCCTTTTTGATAAGGGCTTGTATCAAAGGGTTGTGGTCTGCCCATAATTTCGTTTAGTAAAATTTTGGCGCTACCTGGCGCCATAGTTATACCATAGCGGAAGTGTCCGCTATTGATGAATAAATTATTCAATAGCGGATGACGGCCGATAGTGGGGATATTATGCGGCGAGGCTGGTCTGAGACCCGCCCAATGCTTTATCAGAGGTCTCCCTTTTAACTGGGGTAACAGTTTTTGTGCGCGCCCAGATAAATGCTCACGTGCAGCAAGCGTTGTTTGCTTGTTAAAGCCAACATCTTCCATTGTGCTACCGACTAGTAAATATCCATCGCGCCGAGGGATCAAATACACATCTCCCTGAAGCAAAATCGACCCCAGCGGCGGTTCTTCAAACTTGTATAACAGCATTTGGCCGCGAATTGGCTTAATCTCAAGATTGAGCGCATGCTTTCCTAACACTTGTTTGTTCCAAGCACCTGCAGTGATGACAAAATGAGCAGCACAATATTTGCCACAAGATGTCGTAAGTGAGTGAAGCCGATGGTGCTGCGTTATGATTTCTTGTACTTCACAATGCTCAATAATGCGTCCGCCCAGTTGCACGACTTGGTTATATAAAGCTTTTAGCAAACGAGGATTACGCACCTGCGCGATATGGGGCAGAAACAGTGAATGCTCCACTTTTAAATGAAGAAAATTGATTTGCTCGCTCAAGGGAGCCATCTGAATAAATACCTTCTGTTCCGCCAGCCATTTTTGAGCGGCATTTGCGTCATACGGTGGCAGTACGAGCATTCCACTTACCACATATTCAGCATCAATACCCGTTGATGCATACAGCTCTGCCACCCATGCTGGAAACATGGCCGCGCTATAATCAGCAAGGCGCGTAACGCTATCCAGATAGCTCCAGGGGCATAATGGTGACAAGATACCACCTCCTGCCCAAGAAGATTCCTGCCCCACCTTAGCACGCTCCAGGATAGTGACAGTTGCACCTTCTTTCAGCAACTGAACTGCAGTAGCAAGCCCAATCACGCCAGCACCAATAACAATAAAATCTGGAGTCACTTCATTCATATCTCACTCGTGGCATCGCGTGCAAATAAGCTACATTGGAAAGAGTACAAAAAAACTACTGCTATTCCTCATAGTTACAAAGGATTACTCACTCCATGCTTATCTATTTAATACATCTTATTACTGCTCTCTGCATGCACTGCTCTCGGGC
Source organism: Nitrosomonas sp. Nm33 (assembly GCF_900107265.1). Classification (GTDB taxonomy): domain Bacteria; phylum Pseudomonadota; class Gammaproteobacteria; order Burkholderiales; family Nitrosomonadaceae; genus Nitrosomonas. The sequence goes on from NZ_FNPJ01000019.1 coordinate 8,765, forward strand.
CAGCCATTCAGATTATTTCACAAGCTTAATGACCATCAATGCAGGCTAAAGTTGATTAAAAAATTATCCGTTACTTTAACAGGGTTGAAACCATGGGATAAAGGATTGTATATGTCTGTTAATAGCGGTTTTACAATGTTAGAGCTTATGATTGCGCTGAGCATTGGTGCTATTTTAGCTACCATCGCAGTACCTAGCTATCAGTCGATGATGGTGCAGTCACGCCTTGCTACACAGACGAATGAGCTTCTCACAGCACTTCATTTCAGTCGTTCTGAAGCAGTGAAACGTGGCATGCGGGTAACCATATGTAAAAGCAGCAGTGGCACAACCTGTACAGCCGGCAGCAGCTGGCAAGATGGTTGGATAGTATACAGCGATAGCGGGACAGCGGGGACAATCGATGGCAGCGATCAAATTTTAAGGGTTTTCCCTGCATTGAAAGGCAGCACGATGGATGGTGGTACAAAATTCGCAAACTGGATTGCTTACTTAGCGAATGGAAGTAGTCGAGGTAGTAGTGGTAATGGTAACTTAGTAGGTACTGGCACTTTCATACTGTGCAATAGCACAAAAGGACGCAAGATTACTATAAACCATACAGGGCGACCATACACAGAGACGATATCATCATGTTAATCCTCAAAAAAGATTTTCAATTGCCACATCAAAAGGGTGTCACCATGATTGAAGTGTTAGTGGCAATCGTTGTGCTATCCATTGGTTTACTTGGATTGGCAGGTCTGCAGTCTGCCGGGCTCACTCATAACCAGAGTGCAAGTTTTCGCTCTACCGCCACGATGATGACTTACAGTATTCTCGATAGCATGCGCGCCAATCGAATTGAAGCGATTAATGGCAGTTATAACATCACCATAGGGACTTCCATCCCTGCCGTCAGCACCATTCCAGAGCAGGATCTCAACAATTGGTTAAATGAATTGGCTTTGCGCTTACCCGCTGGCACGGGCGCCATTAACATCGCCGGTAACGTCGTTACAGTCACCATTCAGTGGGATGACAGCCGTGGCGCTTTAGCTGCTCAGCAATTTATTCTGACTACCCAGCTCTAGCATGAAAAGAATATCTATAAAACAGCATGGTTTCACGTTAGTTGAGGTAATGGTTGCCATGACCATCGGGCTTTTGTTGATGAGTGGTGTCATCACCATTCTAACTTCCAGTCACCAAACTTATCGAGTCAACGATGCGCTAGCCAGAATACAGGAAAATGCACGCTATGCCTTTCACATACTTTCAAAAGATATCCGTATGGCTGGCTATTCTGGGTGTGCAGGTAATGGTGTGCCGACAGTGAATACCCTGAATAATTCCACAGATTTTTTATGGCGACTCGGGCAAGCTTTGGAGGGGTTCGAAGCGATCAAAGCAACCGTCTGGGCACCTGCTCTACCTCCTTCAGGGGCTATTCCCAGTCCGCTAGGAGGACGTGATATTATCGTGGTGCGCGGAGTCGATGGCGATAGCACTAAAATTATTCAACACCCGGGCGGAAATCCGCCTGGCTCTGCTGATCTCAAAGTAACGGCGGGAAGCGGCCTTGAAGAAGGCAATATTGTGCTGGTTACCGATTGTCTGGCGTCAGCTATCTTTCAAATTACCAATATCAACACTTCGTCCAATAAGGACAATATCGTTCATAACACGGGTAATACCGGCACACCGGGAAATTCCACAAAACAATTAGGTAAGGAATTCACTGGAGGAGACCTCGTCAAGATTTCTACCCGCTCTTATTTTATTCGCATGGCAGAAATATGGCCGGCACTTTATCGTAAGGTTGGCGCAAGCCAAGCAGAAGAGTTGGTGAGAGGCATAGAAGACATGCAAATTGAATATGGCGAAGATCTCGATGAAAACTGGACGGCAGATATCTATCGCACTGCCGATGTGGTGGTAAATTGGGGTAAAGTCGTCAGCGTGCGTATCAGCTTACTGTTGCAGTCGATAGGAGATAATATCACCAGCCAACCCCAACCCTACACCTTTAACGGCACCACTACTACCCCTACAGATCGGCGCCTCCGCCAGGTTTTTACCACCGTGATAACATTGCGCAACCGGGTATCTTAATAAATTCCAGTAAAGGCTATGAGTCGTGATTTCTCGGGAAACTAAATTTGGATCAAGACAACGTGGTGTCGTTCTCGTTACCGGATTAATCTTTCTAGTCATGATGACGCTGCTGGGGATAACGGCTATACAGACTACCATGCTAGAAGAAAAAATGGCAGGTAATTTGCGTGACGAGACTCTGGCGTTACAAGCGGCTGAAGCTGCCCTCAGGGAAGGAGAAATGTTTCTGCAGCAGATTACTTTACCCGAATTTGATGGTTCAAATGGACTTTATGACCATAAAAATCCTGAAACTCAAGCACCTAACCCTATTACCTGGTCAGAATGGTCTACCTCCGGCAGAATAATTACCGCCACATTGACAGGTGTAGCAAGTCAACCGCGTTATATCATCGAACAGCTCATTCCTGTCCCTGCAGAAAAAGGGGGTAGTGTGCAGCAATCAGCCACCACGATGATATCAAACATGTACAGGGTCACTGCCAGAGGAGTGGGCGGCACTGAGTCAGCAGTAGTTATATTACAAAGTGATTACCGAAGATGAATGGAGGTAAAATTGAAAAAACCGGGTATCTCCAGGATATGGATAACCGCTGCTCTCATCACTAGCATTCCCACTCACACGCAAGCAACGCTTGCGCTATCAGATGTTCCTCTCTATCTGACTACCGCCGTTGATCCTAATGTGATGTTTACGCTGGATGACTCAGGTTCCATGCAGTTTGAAATCATGCCGGAAGATTGGATCTTTAGGGACGTGTACTATATGTTTCCTCGTGCATCAAGTGTATATGGAGCAGATGACTATAAGAACCGGGCTGTCGATTTTGATCCGAATAACCCTTACACAGCAGCTTTACGTTCCAGTCAGATTAACAAAATTTATTACAACCCCACAGTAAGATACCAGCCCTGGAGCAATGCCGATGGATCCCTGATGAGCAATGCTTCACCCGGTTGCGCGCCGCATAATCCTAAGAATACGGGCGCCGGCTGCAGAAACTTAACCGTCAACAATAGTCAAGCAACCCAGTGGTTAGAGCGTGACGGAGATTTATCCAATTTAGAAACAAGAACATTCTATCCCGCTGTTTATTTCAATTACAACGGAGGAGAAATTCTGTCGGCGGACAACTATTCCAGGATTGAAATTAAATCAACTACTTCATCCTATACAGGAGGAGCAGATCGAACAGACTGTGCTGCTGCACCTGTTTGTACATATGAGGAAGAAATCCAGAATTTTGCTAACTGGTATACTTATTACCGCTCACGTATCCTGTCATCACGTGCCGGCGTAGGTAAGGCGTTTGCTGCTCCAGGAAGTAGCGTACGAGTTGGGTTTGGCGCAATCAACCAGGGAAGCACGAGTATCGATGGCGTTTCAACAGCCACCATTATCAATGGGGTAAGGCAATTTAGCGGCACAAATAGAACAGCTTTTTTTGATAATCTTTATAACCATACTATCCCGGTAGCAGGAACACCACTTCGCATAGCAATTGACAACGTAGGTCGCTATTTTATGCGTGCCGATGATCAAGGCCCTTGGGGACAAACGCCTGGTTCAGCTGGGGGTACACAATATGCATGTCGACAAAATTATCATATACTGGTGACAGATGGTTATTGGAGTGATTCTTATTCGGGGACAGGGAATTCAGATAATACAGCAGGAAATACCCTTACCAACCATCTACCTCATGCCATACCTGCAACTTATAAATATACGCCCACACTTCCTTATTCTGACAACTACAGCAATACGCTTGCCGATGTAGCGATGCAATACTGGAAGAATGATTTGCGTACCGATCTTGACAACAAAGTACCCACTAACACGGGAGATCCTGCCTTCTGGCAACATATGGTGAATTTCACTGTTGGTCTAGGTGTGCAGGGTACGCTATCCTCATTACCAACTGGATCAGAATCATGGCCAGATCCAATATCCAGTGATGCTGCAAAAATTGACGATTTGTGGCATGCCGCCGTGAACAGCAGAGGCAAATTCTTTAGTGTACAAGACTCAACCACCTTTGCCAGCAATTTGAGTAACCTCTTCAGCACTATCACTTCAAGGGTAAGCTCAGCAGCATCAGTCACCACGAATACCAGTCGAATGAGTACCGGCGCTCATATTTATCAAGCAAAATTTAATAGTAATGACTGGAGTGGACAGTTGTTCGCATACCAATTAAGTTCAGATGGATCGTTAGGAACAACGCTATGGGAAGCCTCCTCCGTGTTACCATCGCACGCCAGTCGCGCCATCTTTACGCATAATGGAACGAGCGGACTTGCGTTTACTTCCGCAAATTTTTCACTTTTATCGAGCTCACAAAAGAATGCACTGAATACCAACATCGGAGGTGTTAACGATGGACTGGGTACGAGCCGAATTTCCTGGCTGCGAGGTGATGAAACTACTGAATTGGCGCAAGGCGGGAAATTTCGTAATCGCAACAATGGGCTGCTGGGTGATATTGTCAATTCAGATCTGTTATTCGTTCAGGCGCTCGATTTTGGCTACGACGCATTGCCTAGCGGGACAGCAGGACAAGCTTCCTATTCTACCTATGCTCAATCCAATGCGAGCAGAACACCGGTTATTTATACCGGAGCAAACGATGGGATGCTTCATGCTTTTAATGCCGAAACGGGTGTTGAGCTATTCAGTTATATACCGGGTGCAGTTTATCCAAAACTGAGCTGGCTGACATCACCCGATTACACGCATCGTTATTTTGTTGATGGCAACGCCTATGCCGGTGATGCCTATATTGGTACTACTCCCAGCTGGAGAACCATACTGCTGGGCTCGTTAGGTGCTGGAGGAAAAGGTATTTTTGCCTTAGATATCACCAATCCAACCAGTTTCTCCACCTCAAATGTGCTCTGGGAATTTTCTGACACCGATTTGGGTTTTGTCCCGGGCCAGGCAAAAATCGCGTTATTGAACAATGACGTTTGGGCTGCCATTATCAGTAATGGGTACAACAGCACTACTGATCATGCTTATCTTTACATCATTAATCTACAGACAGGTGCGCTGATTACGAAAATCGCAACCAATAGTAGTACCAGCAATGGTCTTTCCAGCCCAGCCTTAGTCGACACGAATGGCGATAAAATCATTGATATCGTTTATGCGGGGGATTTGCAAGGCAATGTCTGGAAATTCGATCTATCGGATAAAAATCCAAATAAGTGGGATGTTGCTTATAAAGCAAGCAAAACAACGGCTCCCCTGTTTACAGCCAGAAATGCCAGCAATCAGGTACAATCCATCACCTCCTCCTTGGAAATCGGGCTTCATCCAAGTGGTGGATATCTCGTTTATTTTGGTACGGGTCAGTACATTGCCTCGGGAGACAATTCCAACACTAATACACAATCCTTATATGGCATCTGGGATAATCTACAAAGCCCGATAGATAAAACAGATCGAAGTATGCTACAACAGCAAACCATTCTGACTGAAACGGTATCACCTCCACTTGAACGCACGGTATCAAACAATCTAGTAAACTGGTCGACTAAACGAGGGTGGTATCTCGATCTTCTGCAACCGCCAAGCTCAATTCCCCAAGGGGAGCGCTCTGTCATCATGCCGCAACTCAGTTTTGGGCGGATTATCTTTACTACACTCGTTCCTTCCAGTGATCCCTGCTCTTCTGGAGGCTATAATTGGTTAATGCTGCTAAACTCAGAAACGGGTGGTATGCTGACAGCTCCTCAATTTGATACCGACGATAATGGAATACTCAATAACCAGGATCGACTCATCGCAGCCATTGGCTCTGATGGCGTACGGAGTGAATCGGTCGCCATCAGTGCAGGTAATCTCATTCACTTGATTGCCGGCTCAACCACTGGTTTAATTGAACCCATTACCATTAAAGGAAGCTCACTTAATCCACGCCACTCCTGGAAACAGATACAATAGCAGAACTTATATAAGGGGAAAGTACTCCTAGTTATCTCTAAAATCTAATTTTTATAATTGAAAATCTGATTAGGATACAGGAATGAGACAAATGACTGACACGATCCAGCTGAGAAAAAGATTATTGGGTTTTACCCTGATAGAGTTAATGATGACCATAGCAGTTATTGGTATTCTGGCAGCAGTTGCGCTACCTTCCTATCAAGAACATGTTCGTCGTACCAATCGTATAGAAGCTAAAGGTATCCTGCTGGAGATGACGCAGTTACTGGAACGTAATTTCACTGAGGCGAATCGGTATGATCTGAAAAGCGACGCAGCCAATTTTACTTTACCCGTTACCCAGTCTCCCACGACGGGTACAGCAAAATATATTATTCGGTTTAAAGCAGGCACACTGACACAAAACACCTACACTTTGGAGGCTGTTCCCACTGGCACAATGGCCAATGATGCGTGCGCCACCCTGACGTTAACGCATACGGGCATCAAAGGCGTCAGCGGTAATTCATCGTTAGCCGCATCAGATTGTTGGCAACGTTAATTGTTGCCCAGCATCATTCCTAAAAAAGCTCAAGAAAAGTCCTCCTTTGAGGATGTGCCTTGAATACAGAAATTAATTTTCAGCGCTGCCCAAGCATCAATTTCAGCATTTAGCAAAGTTTCAGTTAACGGATTGCACTCTAACCACGCTTGCGAAATAAACAGCTTACAGGCCTCACTACCTGCATGTATTTTCATTGGAGGTAACTTGATGTTCGTACGGCTGCGGTAAAAAATTGTCGCTAAGCGCAGCGCTATGGATTGAGCTAGACTAATAAGATTAGTCAGAAATTCACTCACTTTGCTCAGAGATCCCTGATGAGCGAGCACAAGTTGGCTGAGTTGCATCTGCTCCATTTTAGAAAAACCAGGTATGTCTGCATTCCCGAGTATATAGGCAGAATGTTTATGATAGCCAGAATGGGCTACTGAAATGCCAATCTCATGTAGGCGTGCCGCCCAGGACAATAAACGCAAGGCATCTTCTACTGTTTCCTCATCAGGATAATTAGCCAGGAGTTGCTTTCCCAGCGCTAAAGAGAGCGATTCTATGCGTGCTGCCTGGCCAAGATCAACACGGTAACGTTGCATAAACTGCCGCACAGATACTTCTCGCATATCTTCATTATGAAAGCGGCCGAGCATATCGTAGAGCACACCTTGACGCAGTGCACCTGTTGCCAGAAACATACGCGGGATACTTAATTCCTTGAATGCAGCAAACATGATGGCAAAGCCGCCCACGATCACAGGTGCACGATCGGGATGTAAGCCGGCGATTTCAATCTTCCTGATGTCACCCACTTTAAGAAGGTATTCACGAAATGCTTCCAAACCTGTCAGCGTAATCCCTTCCGTTTTATTACCATCATCAAAGTTATTCAATCTAAGAATACGACCTAATGCACGCGCTGTTCCAGAAGATCCATAAACCTCTTGCCATTGATCAGCTGAAAATTCTGTTGTAATACTCTGTATCTCAGTTTGCGCCGCAAGCTCAGCACGTTTCATGGCCCCCTTGCTAATCTTTCCATCCGGGAAAAAGCGCAAACTATGACTGACACAACCCATATAAAGGCTTTCCAGTTTATTAGGCTCCAGGCGAGTGCCGATAATAAATTCGGTGGAGCCTCCACCGATATCGATGATAAGCCGATTATTTTCGGAAACTGGCAGACTGTGTGCAACTCCCAGATAAATCAGGCGTGCTTCTTCATGTCCGGCAATGATTTCGATTGGAAATCCCAATACAGACTCAGCTTTTACCAGGAAGTCTGCAGCGTTTTTGGCAACACGAAGTGAGTTTGTACCAACCACACGCACAGCATGGGTCGGGAAACCCCGTAGACGTTCACCAAAGCGTTTTAAACAATCCAAGGCACGCGTCTGGCATGCTTCGTCCAACTTTCTGTCACGCGTAAGTCCGGCAGCCAGCCGAACCATTTCTTTTAGACTATCTAATGGATAAAGCTGTTTACCCACCACACGCGCTACTTGGAGGTGGAAACTATTGGAACCAAGATCAACTGCAGCAAGTGTGGGATATTCGCGCATAACCTTATGCTAAATGTTAGGCATAGCTAAATTACATAAATGATTTAACCTCTTACTTCGCGTTCAATTTCATCAGCAGTGACATGGCGAACATCCTTGCCTTTGACCATATAAACCACATATTCAGACATGTTTTTTGCGTGATCACCAATACGCTCGATTGCTTTTGCCACAAAAAGAATTTCCAGTGAAGTGGAAATTTTACGAGGATCTTCCATCATGAACGTGATGAGCTGCCGAAGAATGGCACGAAATTCTTCATCAACCAACTCGTCCTGGCGCACGATATGTGCAGCAGCATTCAGATCCAAGCGGGCAAAAGCATCCAGCGCCTGGCGCAACATACCCAAAGCAATTTGAGCGACGTGTTTAACTTCTACAAAACGTGGAGCATGTAAGCGGTCAGCTGCATGAATGAGCCGCGCCATGCGAGCGATTTTTGCAGCCTCATCGCCGATTCGTTCCAAATCAGTGATCGTCTTGATGACTGTCATGATCATACGTAAATCACTTGCTGTTGGCTGCCTACGTGCAATGATCTGACTGCATATCTCATCGATAGATACTTCCATGGCATTGACGCGATGATCATTGGCAATTACCTGATCAATGATGGTTTCATTACCTTCTGTTAAGGCATCTATTGCTCGCTCAATCTGTTCCTCAACAAATCCTCCCATTTGTAATACACGGGTGCGCACTTCTTCAAGATCTGCATCAAATCTTTTTGAAATGTGTTCTTTACTAGCCATATCGTATCTTCTGCTCAGTAAGATGAAACAATTATTTTATGTGTAGCCAATGAGGTTTTATTTCTAGTCTAACTATCAGGCAGTTATTGTTTCAACACCGCTGTCTGTGCCTAGCAATAAAATATCAGCACCTTTTCTGGCAAACAAACCGTTAGTGACGACTCCCGTTATTTGATTAAGTGTCGTTTCCAACTCAACCGGATTCAGGATTTGTAGACCATGGATATCCAGAATGAGGTTGCCATTATCTGTAATAAATCCCTGACGCAGCGCTGGATGACCACCCAATAAGGTAATTTCACGAGCCACATAACTACGCGCCATTGGAATAACTTCTACTGGAAGTGGAAATGTGCCCAAGATATTTACTAACTTACTCTGGTCGGCGATGCATATGAATTTTCTGGCTACAGCTGCAACAATTTTTTCACGGGTCAAAGCACCTCCGCCACCTTTGATCATATGCAAATGCGTGGTAATTTCATCTGCACCATCTACGTAAACAGGCAAATCTGTAACCATGTTAAGATCTAATACGTCTATATCATGCTTGCGTAAACGTTGCGCAGTTGCCTCGGAGCTGGCAACTGCACCTTCAATTTTATGCTTGATTTTAGCAAGCTCATCGACAAAATAGTTTGCGGTAGAGCCAGTTCCAACCCCAATTACAGCCCCAATCGGGATATGTTGAATGGCTGCCTGTGCAGCCGCACGCTTTTGTTCATCTTGTGTCATGGTGCTCCTGTATCGGTATCAAATAATAGTCAACCATCAGAATAGTATTAACTGAATATTTAGACAATAACAACGTTGTATCCTGAGTAACACTTAACAGTTCTGGCTATAAACTCCCATTTCTTAATAGAAGATTCCAACGTTTCAATCTAGAAATTCCTTGCCTTATCGATTTCAGTAAAATTAGTATGTGACTTGTTCTCAAGAGTATCATAACTTTAAGGCAAAATAATGACTATGAATACTCATTTTATTTTCACATGAATGTAATCAAATTGCTTCCGGATGTACTCATCAATCAGATCGCTGCAGGGGAAGTGATCGAGCGACCCGCTTCGGTATTGAAAGAAATCCTGGAAAACAGTATAGACGCTGGTGCAACAGAAATTACCGTCCAAATTATGCAAGGCGGCCTTAACCTGATCCGCGTAACTGACAATGGAAAAGGAATTTCCGGAAGTGACTTGCCTCTTGCGTTAGCACGCCACGCAACGAGCAAAATCAGCGCACAGGAAGATTTACACAAAATAGCCAGCCTGGGCTTTCGTGGCGAAGCACTCGCCAGTATCGGAGCAGTCTCTCGATTATTATTAGCGAGTTATCAATCAGGCGACAAACATGCCTGGCGTATTCAAGCGGAAGGAGGACAAGTTACCCGTCCAGAACCAACAGCACACAGCGTTGGCACTACTCTGGAAGTGCGTGATCTTTTTTTTAATCTGCCGGCACGTCGCAAGTTTCTGAAAACTGAAGCCACTGAATTCGCACATTGTGAGGAAGTATTCCGGCGTATCGCTCTTTCCCATGCCGATATCGCATTCAATTTACAACACAATAATAAGACACGAAGTCACTTATATGCAGCAGATACCATTCAGCGTATTACAGCTGTTCTAGGAAAAGAATTCAGCCAGACTGCCGTGCTGGTTTCCGAGCAGGCAAATGATATCAGCTTGCAAGGCATGGTCGCATTGCCAACTTATTCGCGTTCAGCTCGCGACTTGCAATATTTTTTTGTCAATGGTCGTTACGTCAGGGATAAGCTGATTTCTCATGCTTTACGTGAAGCCTATCGCGATGTGCTACATCTGGATCGACATCCCGCCTTCGTGCTGTATCTTCAAATCAACCCTCAAAACGTAGACGTTAACGTGCATCCGGCCAAAGCAGAAGTGCGTTTCCGTGATGCGCAAGCTGTGCATCAATTTGTTTTCCACAGTATCAACAAAGTATTGGCTTCACCTCATCGCCAAGCGGATTCTCAAATACCCCCTGCCATCGTTACTCAAGTAACCCAAAATTCTAAACGTCCTCCGGTAAGCTATTCACGGCAAGTAAATTTACCACTCACAACCGTTGCCCAACCCTCATCTTTTTATCCGACGTTATACGGTGATAAATCGGATTTGCTCAAAATGGATCCTGGCAATTCACCCATTCAGCCCACGCAGCCAATTCCACCGCTAGGTTTTGCATTAGGACAACTGCTCGGGGTTTATATCCTGGCACAAAATGAGCAAGGTTTGATCATTGTAGATATGCATGCTGCTCATGAACGCGTGGTTTATGAAAAACTCAAATTAGCGCTTGATCAACACTCATTATCCATGCAACCGCTGTTAATTCCAGTTACTTTTCAGGCTGATCGATTAGATGTCGCCACAGTCGAGGAAAATCACGCTGTTTTAAATGAGCTAGGTTTTGAAATAGCTACACTTTCTCCCACTTCGTTAATCATACGAGCAGTGCCAGTAGTGTTGAAAGATGCCGATATAATCAAGCTCGCACGCGATGTGTTAGCTGAAACTCGTGAATTTGGAGGCAGTCAGATATTAACCAGTAGACGTAACGAGCTTTTAGCCACTATGGCTTGCCATGGTTCTGTCCGTGCCAATCGTCAATTAACGATCACCGAAATGAATGCATTGCTGCGCGAAATGGAAGCAACTGAACGCTCCGATCAATGCAATCATGGCAGACCAACCTGGTTCGCTATTAGTTTGGTTGAGCTTGATAAGATGTTCTTGCGAGGAAATTAGCTCTCGATAGGCAAAAAACAACTGTGTTCTATAACCTCGCTCTCGCACAAAACCTGAAACTATAGAACACTCGTAAATTTTTAATAATTCGATTTCTCTTCTGTAGATCTGGCTTTACCTTCACCTTCCTGAACATCTGCAGGTATTTGATGGAAGGGCTGAATAGTTTTTCCATAAGCCGAAGGATCAGGAGTCTCTGGTGCTGATGGCTTGCCACAGCCAACCAATACCCATACCGTTATCATTGCAGCTATGTATTGAGCTCTCATATAAAATTCCTTTAACGTTAGCAGATAATTAAAATTGTTTTTTAAACTTCGATTAGGATAGTACTCGTTATAACTATGGGAAATATTGATCTTGATCAAACTTATTAACCTAGATTCCTCAGTTGGGCAGGATGGAGTGTGTGATTTTGCGAGTGCAGGGCAAGGCACAACGATGCGGAATGGTCGTTCCATTCCAAAGAGTTGCAACGCAGCCATGCGCTTGCAAAATTGCGCAATCCGTCCTGCAGCGGAAACACCCAGAGGGTGAAAATGAAATATGTAGGAAAAATTATTATATTCATAATGTTAACATCAGAACGAGCGATCAACTGAGGAATCTAGGATTAAAATAACATTCAGTATCGTTTCTAGTAGAGAAAGTGAACAAAGACACCACACCAGAACGCGAGATGATGGCGAAGGAGATTTGCGAGCAAATTTACGTAGTATCCCTATAAGCCCACTGCTTCGTCTTGGCAATGGCAATACGGATTGCACGGCCCTCCTCCATTCCTTCAACCACTAAAGCATTGGCAATGGCAATGGCTTTCAGTCGAACTAACAGCGGTAAATTTTGCATAGCTGGCGGGTAATGCTCAGCAGTCCAAGGCATGAATGACGCTCATTCAACCTAAAAATGGTTTCTGCCCCGGATATTTCGCCAGGACGCGGGATGATGGCGAGGCGATTTGCAAGCGGATTTACGTATCCCGCACCACGCCAATATCCGTGACTACTGGCGTGAAGTGGAGGGCGAAAAAAATGCCGCAAATCACCTGCCAGCACCCGCGAAGACCAACAATGGTAAAAACTGGATTGTGTAAATCTATCCAGAAGCGCTTGTTCATCAGTTTTTGCATCATGGTACAGGTCAACCTGGTGAAATATCCAGGCCAAGTTCAAACAAGTTTGAATTCTGGCATAGTCGAATAGTTTGGCTGAGCTAATGCTGCCTGAATCGCGTCATCAACTGTTTCCAAATAAATAAACTGCATGGCTGATTTTGCTGTTTCTGGCACATCACGCAAATCTTTCTGGTTACGTGCTGGTAAGAGTACTGCTTGCAAACCAGCTCTTTGCGCGGCAAGTATCTTCTCCTTGATGCCCCCAACTGGCAGCACTAATCCACGTAAGCTGATTTCACCTGTCATCGCAACTTCATGGTGCACCGGTCGATTGGTAAACAATGAGGTAAGCGCAACAAACATTGCTACTCCCGCACTGGGCCCATCCTTTGGAATAGCTCCTGCCGGAACGTGTAAGTGCACATCGATCCCTTCAAACATTGATACGGGAATATTCAGTTCATTAGCGTGCGCTTTTACCAGCGTCAGTGCTGCCTGGGCACTTTCCTTCATGACATCACCAAGCTGCCCCGTCAAAATCAAGCGCCCGCTACCACTCACTCGCGTAGCTTCAATAAACAGGATATCGCCACCTACTGGTGTCCATGCCAGCCCAGTAGCCACGCCTGGTAAACTGGTACGTGCAGCAGTTTCATGTTCGTATTTAGCAGGGCCGAGTATGGCATCCAGATCAGATGCATCGACACGCACTTTAAGTTGCCCATTTTCTGCAATGCGCAAAGCAGTATGACGCATGATCCGGCCAATCTCACGTTCAAGCTGGCGTACTCCTGCTTCACGGGTATAGTTAGCAATGAGGCTATCCAGCGTTGCAACTGTTAGCTCACATTGATCTGCGCGCAAACCATTGGCTTCCCGCTGGCGATGCACCAGATAACGTAACGCGATTTGAAGCTTTTCCTCACGCGTGTAACCGGGCAGATCAATAATCTCCATACGGTCACGTACCGGCGGAGAAACCTGATCGATAACATTGGCGGTAGCAATAAAAATTACATGACTTAAATCAAACGGAACACCGAGATAATTATCCCGGAAAGTCGAGTTTTGCTCTGGATCCAGGATCTCAAGCAGCGCTGCCGCTGGATCTCCATGCGCGCTCACTGTCATCTTATCGATTTCATCGAGCATCATTACACAGTTACGCGCACCTGCCTTACGTATACCCTGTATGATATTACCTGGCATTGCGCCCACATAAGTACGCCGGTGGCCACGCATTTCCGCTTCATCGTGTATACCTCCTAGCGACACTCGAACGAATGGTCGTTGCAGAGCCCGGGCAATACTTTGACCGAGCGATGTTTTTCCCACCCCTGGTGGACCCACAAAGCAAAGGATAGGTGCTCGACCGTGTGGCTTTAATTTCTGAACTGCTAGAAACTCGATGATACGTTGCTTGACGCGTTCCAATCCAAAGTGATCAGCCTCTAGAATTTCACGAGCAACATTGAGATCAATCGGCGTTTCTTCCGGTAATCGCCAAGATAACTCGGTCATCCATTCCAAATAAGTATGAAGCATTGAGTATTCGCTTGAGGCAGTTGGCATACGCTGCAATCGTTGGAGCTCTTTGCGAGTCTGTGCCTCGATCTCAGCGGGCATGCCCGCTTTTGTGATTGCTTCATTGAGTTGGGTAATCTCCTGGTCATGGTCCCCGTTCTCACCTAATTCTTTTTGAATCGCCTTCAATTGCTCCCGCAATAAATACTTACGTTCGCGATCTTCCATCTGCTCCTTGGTACGTTCACTGATTTCTCTCGATAGCCTTAACACCTCAATCCGGTGTGACAAAAGCTTCAGAACTTTTTGTAACCGCTCCTCGATATCAATCGTTTCGAGTAGCGCTTGCTTTTCATTGACCTCTGTATCAAGTAAACTGGCTGTAATGTCGGCAAGTTGCGCAGGCGCACGGGTCGTCTGCAGAGCATGCCCAAGCTCTGCAGGGATTCCCGGTATTAGCGACAAAATTTCGATTGCGCGCTCGCGCAGTTGCACAGCGAGTGCTTCGGCCTGAGTGGATAGTTGAGAAGTTTCTTCGATACGTCTTATCCGAGCAGTTAGAAAAGGATAGCCCTCAATCAATTCCTCAATCTGGAAACGTTCTACTCCCTGACACACGATATGCTGCGAGCCATCTGTCGCAGAGATGTGGCGTACAATCCTGGCAATGGTGCCAATCAGACATAGATCATTTAGTCCAGGATTATCAACTGAAGCATCTCGTTGTAATACGATACCGATAGAAGAATTCGATTGTAGTGCGTGCTCGATTGTAGCGATTGACTTGGCGCGCCCAACAGCAATCGGCATGATAACATGTGGAAATAACACAACGTTGCGCATGGGGATCAGCGCAATGACATCATCGGATAATTCGAAGTTGGTTACGGCTGATTGTTCCATGATCGGTTTCTCCATGAATGAGATGAATGAGATGAATGAGCCATTCTATTCTGGATTAAAGAATCTCCAGCTCCACCATTTTTTCCGCATCCGGATAAAATGTACTGAACGCCCTTCATGTTTTCAATTACACCTAAAACATGTTGACAACCATTAAGCCAATCAAATTCACATAATGACTAAAAATTATCGTTTAAAGATCCAATTCTTTTATCTCAATAGCTTCAAACTCCAAACCTGCAATTTCTTGCAGCGATTTCCCGGCTATGCCCTGCAAATCTCCATACATGCCCACTGTCGCGCCCATTACCCGCTCAATCTGTTCTTCACGTTTCGCCCATTGCGTCATGATAACTTTGCGCTCTTTATCTAAATCTTCCTGCATCGTAGCAAAGGCTTCGATGATCGCTTCTATGCGCTGACGAAAACGTGGTCCAGTTAAGTACTGATAAACCATTTCGGTCTTAGTTTGCTGCCCTTCTGAGACCTGTCGCGCAAGGCTGACTTGAAGTAAAGCATGACGCAGAATAGTCGCTACTGGGAGTGCCACCCGTGGATGCGCCACCCAAACTCCCTCCACAACATCAAAGGTTTCAATTCCCTTCGGTAACGCTTGGCTGACCAGGATCGACACTTCCGCTTTTGCATTACGCTGATCCTCACGCAATTTTACCAACCAGGCATCGCTCCAATTTTTAGTGCGTTTGGACTCCCATAAAATAACACCGCTTTGCTGACCACTCCGACTAAACACATAATGCAACACATCCCCCCCCGAAATCACCTTTCGGAGCCGGTTCAATAGCATCCAGAGGAAATTTGGCGCGCAGCAACGTCTCAAGCTCCAACTCCTGCACTTCTCCCTGTAGCTGCTGTGAACCCTGCTCGGCTTTCTGTTTAAGCTCTTCTATTTTCTGCTGCATCGAGGTTATGGTTTGATCTTTCTCCATAACCTTTAATTTGAGGCTTTCCTCTACTTCACGACGAGCCTGAAATCGTACTGTCGCCAGATTTTCTTGAACTCGTTTCTCAACTGTCAATTCTAGCTCGCGTTTGGCGTCATCCAACTCACGTTGCTTTTTGATGAGCTCTGCTTGTGCATGTTGTGCTTCAGCAAGCTTCTGTCACGCGTCCTGAGCAATTCCTGAAGGTCAGCCAATTCACGAACCTTGCTTTCTAACTCAGAAGCAATCGCCAGTTTGACTTTTCTGGATTCCTCCTCAATCAGTCGTGCACGGTCAATCTTGAGCTGAGCTGCAACCTGTTCAGTAATTTGCTGCTCAAGATTTCGCCTGGCCTCGATCAGATACTTTTCCTGCTCGCGGGGATATCCTGTTCACGTTTGGCGATTTCATGATCTTTTTGCGCAAGCCGCTGCTGATATTGCTGGTGAGTGGCAGCCAGCAAAGGAGCAGCGAGCGATTCAGTAAGCCGAATTTCAATGTGGCAATTAGAACAAGTAATGGTTGGCTCGTTCATACACTATCGATAAATTAGGTATTACACACACATCTTAATTTGTACACCACAGAAATATGAACTCCCCCTTTTATAGATGGCTGCAAGGCGCAATAACACTGATAATCAGAACTCATAACCATCTGCGCACGCTTTTCGTGTAAGCAACATATTCAGTCCCAAACTTAGCAATCAACGCCTGTTCCTCCAGGATGATTTGAAAACGATTCATATACCAAACAAAGAGAGGTAATCCTGCCAAGGAAACTATATTTGACAATAATAACGCCCATGATAAAAGTATCAGCAAAAAACCGATATACATAGGATTACGGCTTATTCTATAGACGCCCCCAGTCACGATGGACGATGTTTTGCTCGGCTGCATTGGATTGACTGTTGTCCCTGCCACTCTGAACGCTATAGCACCTGCCAGAATAAACACAATGCCAGTAAAGCCGACAACTGTCGCCATAATGACTCGCCCAGGAATAGTTAGCGCTGACTGAGGGACAAGAATTGCAATAAACCACATGATAATGCCAATAATTGACATTATTATAATAGGAGGAATTTTGAGTTCAAATGCTTTCATAGACTTTGATCTGACATCGAATCAAAATAGAAAGAAATCGAATCAATAAATAAACGAAGCGAAGATCGTTCTATTTCTAAGTGTTATTCCTTCATGCGCTCCTTAATAGCCACCCCTAAATTATAAAGCTCAATTTCAAGCACTTCGATACTATCCTCGTAAAGAGCCATTTCTTCAATGACTTGTTGCACTCGGTCATAATCATTCGGTTGATTTACATTTTTGTCAGAAGAATTCTGACGAGCTGTCTCGAGCATAGATGCTTGTGTTATTTCTTGGTCGAT
Organism: Nitrosomonas sp. Nm33; assembly: GCF_900107265.1. Taxonomy (GTDB): domain Bacteria; phylum Pseudomonadota; class Gammaproteobacteria; order Burkholderiales; family Nitrosomonadaceae; genus Nitrosomonas. The sequence continues at coordinate 26,312 of NZ_FNPJ01000019.1, forward strand.
CTTTTTCTCGACTACCTCATTGTGCTCGGGCGGAGTTGCGCCTTTTTTTATGGCTAAACTTGCTGGAACGTAGCGATCTGCTGGCAATACTGTTATCTCGGGCAAATCAATCTCGCTAGCACCCTTTATTTCAGTATCAGAATAAAAGGTATGACCGTCTTGATTTACATGCTTGTATACTCCTGACTGAGCCATACACAGAAAACTATATGTAGAAAGCAACACGAATAAAATGTTGACAGTCTTCATAAGGCAATCATTCAGGATGACAATGATTAGCGATTTCCCAACTCAGCACGTAGTGCCATGATATTTCTTTCATGCAAGGTAATTTGATTACGAAGCTTCTTTATATTTTCATTTTCTGAAATATGGGTATCAAGCAACAATTGGGTATTATTAGTCGCAGCTTGTCTCAATTTTTTTATAGCTTCATTTAAAGTCTGCTGGATCTCCACCAAGTATTTTGTTTCTGTAGCCAATTCATTCTCAAGAATTTGACGACGGTTAATATCTCGCCTCTTCTGCTGACCATCCGTTACTTTTGGAAAATCTCCTCTGGTCAAAGGCGCCATTGTCGTAACTTTTGCGACTACTTTGGTCTCTGAAGAGTTAAACTGGAGCTTCTGTCCGCCCTTAACTGGTGCATTGGTATAGGTTACATGACCATTTTCATCTACAAGCTTATAAATACCTGCCGCCGCATGAGTCGTAATAGTTAACAAAGCTGCCAAGACTGAAGCAATGGCAAAATTTTTTTGCCCCATAGCAATCTCCCGACTGAAAAATTAAAACTGATTAAATTTTCAATCAAATGAAGCTAAGGCAATAAAATAATAAACACCTCAAATTTGCTTTTTATTTACAAACTGTAATACATTGAAAACTCAACGGGGTGAGTATTAATCCGATAGAGCATTGCTTCTTCCATCTTCAAGGCAATATAAGCATCGATCATGTCATTGGAGAATACACCACCTCGGGTAAGAAATTCACGATCCTTATCCAGATTCTGCAGTGCTTCCTCCAAGGAGTTACAAGTACTCGGAACTTTGGATGCTTCTTCGGGAGGAAGATCATAAAGATTTTTATCCATGGGGTCGCCAGGATGAATTTTGTTCTGAATACCATCAAGCCCGGCCATCAACAATGCAGTAAATGCTAGATAGGGATTGGCAATTGGGTCAGGGAAACGTATTTCAATACGTCGTTGCTTAGGATTGCTGGCATGTGGAATACGCACTGCAGCGGAACGGTTACTAGCAGAATAAGCAATATTGACAGGTGCTTCAAAACCAGCAACGAGTCTTTTGTACGAATTGGTGCCAGGATTGGTAATCGCATTCAATGCTTTTGCATGCTTGATAATACCACCAATATAATACAGCGCTGTTTCAGACATTCCAGCATAACCATTTCCAGAGAACAAGTTCTTTCCATCTTTCCAAATCGATTGATGAACATGCATACCAGAGCCATTATCCCCCACGATAGGTTTTGGCATAAATGTAGCCGTCTTACCATAGGAATGCGCTACATTGTGCACGACGTATTTGAGTATCTGATTCCAGTCTGCACGCTTTACTAAGCTATTAAATCGGGTACCAATTTCACATTGGCCCGCATTGGCGACTTCATGATGATGAACCTCGACACTGATGCCCATCTCTTCCAGAACAAGGCACATCGCAGAACGAATATCATGGAGCGAATCAACTGGTGGCACAGGAAAGTATCCACCCTTGATGGTAGGTCGATGTCCAATATTGCCATTTTCGTATTTCTTTTTCGAACTCCAGGCAGCTTCCTCTGATTCGATTTTTAGAAAACATCCTGCCATACTGGTTTGCCAGCGTACAGAATCAAAAACAAAAAATTCAAGCTCGGGACCGAAATAAGCAATATCCCCGACACCGGTAGATTTAAGGTAGACTTCACCACGCTTTGCCAGTGAACGGGGATCACGGATATAGCCTTGTCCGTCAGAAGGATCAACCACATCACAGGTAAGGAACAATGTCGCTTCATCCATAAACGGATCCATCGTAGCTGTGTCGGGATCAGGCATAAGTAACATATCCGAAGCATGAATTCCCTTCCAACCCGCAATAGAAGAACCATCAAAAGCGTGCCCATCTTCAAATTTGTCTGCAGTAAAGGCATGGGCAGGAACTGTTACATGATGTTCCTTGCCGTTAGTATCAGTAAAACGCAGATCAACAAATTTAACTTCATGGTCTTGAATTTTTTTTAAAACATCAGCTACCGCCATTTTTATCTCCAGACAGGCATTATGGTTTTGTAAAAGCTATTTAAGAAAATTATATACAGTGTATGTAGCGTGAAATATGAAATAAACAATGTGCCTTCCTTTGATAGGCAACAAAGAACAGATTTCTATAGTCATTAAGCATACTGCTTAAAATCATCCTCAGAGATATTATTCCTAGAGTATTTGTATCACGCAGGGTAATTAGCTATGGAAGATCCAGTACAGACTTTTAATCAGCAAGCAACAGGTATTCGTCCTGTAATTCAAATTATCCGCTAATTATATAATAATTCGGTAATTTTGCCTTCTTCGCCAGTTGCTATTCAAGTATGGCTGTCATATCTTTATTTATGCTCACCAGAGCATCCATTTATACGATACTATCAGCATGGAATTAAGGCCAGAACTTAACATTTATTTGGTAGAAACCACGATTCTGAATATTCAGTTTAGTCAACAGTATGATCTTATTGTACCGGCACTTTTCAGATAATCACCAATGAATTGATTGATGTAGCAAAACGATGATGCCGCAAAACGATATCGAAAAATTCCGTATTGATAAATGGCTTTATGCCGCGCGCTTTTTTAAGACACGCTCTCTAGCGGCAGAAGCAGTAGAACGCGGTAAAATACACATTAATGGTGCACGGGTGAAACCAGCCAAGACTGTGGCAATTGGTGACATGCTCACCATTCGGATTGCGCATTATCAATACGAAATCAAAGTGATAGCATTATCCAATAAGCGAGGTTCGGCATCAGAGGCGCAGCAACTCTATCAGGAGACTGATGCAAGCCGTAAAGCACGCGAAGTGCTTATGGAGCAAATTAAAATGCAGCCACAGCAATTTTATACCAAAGGTAGGCCCACCAAACGCGACCGGCGTGAAATAGATCATTTCAAAAATCGGCAATAGCGCTTACGCATGAACCGTTGGCTATTCAATTTTGGTTGAGTTAGCGGGATTTTTCAAAATGATGTCTCGTGTGCTTACAACCCTCAAGGAAGTTTTCGGCTATAGTAGCTTCCGTGGTCAACAAGCTGAAATCATCACTCATGTTACCAGTGGTCATGATTGTGTGGTATTGATGCCAACAGGCGGAGGAAAATCGTTGTGTTACCAGATTCCTGCACTTATGCGCAATGGGGTCGCAATCATTATTTCACCGTTAATCGGACTGATGCAGAATCAGGTAGTCACTTTGTGCAAAAGAGGAGCACGAGCAGCGTATTTGAATTCTTCGCTCTCCCAATTGGAAACCTCTAACATCGAGCATAATCTACTTGCAGGTACATACGATCTACTATACGTCGCACCTGAAAGATTGCTTACTCCCCGATTTCTGCATCTTATGCAGCGCATACAATTAGCATTATTTGCAATCGATGAAGTCCACTGCGTATCTCAATGGGGGCATGATTTCCGTCCAGAATATATGCAGCTTTCAATTTTGCATGAAAGATTTCCGAATGTTCCACCCATTGCGTTGACAGCAACAGCGGATCCCATAACATGTGCAGAAATCATTCAGCGACTTCATCCTGGTCATGCACGACTTTTTGTTTCGAGTTTCGATCGCCCCAATGTTCATTACCGCATCATCGAGAAGACAAATGGTCGTGCACAACTATTAAAGTTTATTTGTACTGAACATGCATGACATGCAGGTGTCGTTTACTGCTTATCACGCAAGAAAGTTGAGAAAACATCAGCATGGCTAGCTGAAAATGGCATTTCAGCAATCCCCTATCATGCCGGCATGTGCACCCAAGCACGTAAGGAGCATCAGGAGAAATTTTTATACGAAGAAGGTATCGTGGTAGTCGCCACAACAGCCTTTGGCTTAGGGATTGATAAGCCGGATGTCCGTTTTGTTGCGCACCTGGATCCACCAAAAAGCATGGAAAATTATTATCAGGAAACCGGTCGAGCAGGTCGTGATGGGAAGACTGCTAATGCCTGGATGGCTTATGGCCCAGGGGATGTTGTGCAGTTGTGGCGCCTGATTGAACGGTCTGAGGCTCAACCCAGGTTTAAACATATTGCCTTTGCTAAACTTGATGCACTACTCGCTCTGTGCGAGGCAACGACTTGTCGCAGAGTACGACTACTTGATTATTTTGGTGAGACTATGATTGCTGTCGCATGTGGCAACTGTGATATTTGTCATCACCCGCCGGGAGTCTGGGACGGAACAATCGCCGCACAAAAAGCACTATCCTGCGTTTATCGTACTGGCCAGCGCTTCGATCCAGAATATTTGATCGACGTGTTACGTAGCAATCATAGTGAAAGCGTAAGCAAGTGGGGCATGACAAAATCAGCACTTTTGGTATCGGCAAAGAGTTTAATGAAGGAGCATGGCATGCAGTTTTTCGGCAATTAACAGTACTTGGATATCTCGCCTGGGATAATGCAGATCATCGTTCACTGCATCTAACTCCTGCTTGTCGTGCCGTATTGAAAGGAGAACAAATTATTCATTTACGCCTTTCTTCCAAACGTAAACCGAGTACTTCAGCACGCCGCATGCACGACTCTATTTCGCCAAACTCCCAGAATTTGTGAAAAAAATCGTAGCAAGCAGCCTAAAAGTATGGTTGATAAAATAATGAAAAAACAGATTCTTGAGAGAAGCAGTCACTGACGTAGATCATAGCAATAATCAACCAAAATTTTTTAAGAATCAATTGTTGTTGCCCAGATTGATGGATTAATTTTTATATTGGATCGGAATACTATTTGTAGCAAAAAACAAGGAAATAAAATTATTTTTGAATATTTTTTAAAACAATTTTACAAAATAATTTTTATGTTGCACAAAAGCAACACAATGTTGCTTAAAATCGAAAATTTGATTGTTTTTTGTTGCACCACTGATTTATGTTGGGCACAATTTATCTAACCTTTCCAGTTCGGAAGGTCTGGATAATGAGAAGTATTTAATAAAAATAAGTTTGATAGATTTTAGGCATGACGATCCCCGTCTTTTTAATTTTAAAGGAGAGTTTCACATGAAAAAGAAACTAATTGCGCTGGGAGTAGCTGGTGCACTTGCAGCCCCGCTAATCGCCACAGCACAAGGTACACATGTCACCATTTTTGGTCGACTACAAGCTGAATACTCCACGGTTCATATTAATGGTAATGGTGCTCAAACAGGCATACTTGATGATGCAGCTCAATCACGCTGGGGTCTGCAGGTTGCAGAAGATCTTGGAATGGGACTCAGAGCTATGGGTCGCGTAGAGTTTTCTTTTAACCCTGGTTCCGGCAGATCTGATAGCGCTCGTGAACAATGGGTCGGTCTTGGCAGCGATCAATGGGGTGAACTCAAATTTGGTCGAGTTCAATCTCCCTTCAAGGATTTTGCAGGTGGTCATACCATTGATCCTTTTGCCTATACCAGTCTGCATGCCAACGGCAGCGGTGGCTTGATGACCGCATCACAAAATGGATTAGGATCAGGTGACAACAGCTTTGTTAACAGTGCAGCGCGCTATGATTCACCCGTAGTTGAAGGTTTCTCCATGTCAGCTTTGTTGATGCCGGGCGATGCCAGAAAATTGGATCCATCCAGAGCTAATGCAGGCTCAGCAGCGTTTACTCCCGGCGTTCTTGATCCACTCGCTAGTGGCAATCCCTTCCAAAACTCCGGCGGTGAAGATGGTGAATGGGACTTCCAGATTGCAGGTAAATATAGTCAACAGTTCGATGCACTCGGTGTCAACATTTTTGGTGGTTATTCACGCGATAATGTCAGCAATCGGATGAAAAGTTTAGGTGGCGTAATCGATGACGAAGAGATCTGGCGTGGTGGTGCACTGATATCTTTTGCCGACCTGCGTGTTCGAGGTCAGTATGAAGCAATCAACAATGCCAATCCTTTAGGCGGCGCAGCTACCTGTACTACCGCTGCTGCTTTCGGGAATGCTGCCGGCTCACTAACCCTTGATGGCCGTGGTCAATGTAACTCAGCCATGAATGCCAATGGTGATGGCTGGCTCTGGATTGCAGGCGCCGATTACACGATCGGTAATACCATGCTCATCGTGCAAGGTGGTATGGCTACAGCACAAAGCATTGGCGCACTAGCCAAGAAAGATATTGAAAACATTACTGCAGGTGTCATTCACAGTCTGAGCAGACGCTCCAGTCTGTTTGGTGGTTATCAGCGTGTTTGGGTGAAAGACAGAAATCTTGCTGCAGTTGGACTAGATGCAGACCGTAATGTTTACTCAGTAGGTCTACGCCACGACTTCTAAACAAGGCTATAGCTAACAAAAAAAGGGCACCTAAGGGTGCCCTTTTTATTAGAAGAAACAATTACAGCAGAAAAATATAGTATCGGTAACTCCGTTTAGGAGTTCATCACAGCATTTTGCAATCAGCGACGATTCTTACCCAGGATGGAACCGAGTACCCCCCGCATAATCTGTCGACCGATCTCAGTGCCCACGGTTCGGGCGGCGCTTCTTGCCATTGCTTCTATAATTCCCTCGGGTTGGTGTCCTGATCGCTTGGTAGCCACTTTCTTGCCCAGTAAGTCATGCCAATCAAATCCACGATCGCTTTCTGGCTGCATTTCCTTGCCAGCTTTCTTCTCAACCTGCTCTTTCAGAATTTCATAGGCTGACTCGCGATCAATAGCTTCCTCATAGTATCCAAACAAGCCTGAGTTACGAATTATTTTCTGCCGCTCCTGATCCATTACCGGACCAATACGACTCATGGGTGGAAAAATTTTGCCTATCTCAACTGGGCTCGGACGCCCTTTCTCGTCCAGAAAAGAAATTAAAGCCTCACCTACTGCCAGTTCAGTAATCGCCGCTTCGACATCGATGTGAGGGTTGGGACGGAATGTTTGTGCAGCCGATTTGACCGCTTTTTGATCTTTGGGGGTAAATGCACGCAATGCATGCTGAATACGATTCCCAAGTTGTCCAAGTACCACATCGGGAATATCCAGTGGATTCTGGCTGACAAAATAGATACCCACTGCTTTCGAACGAATTAATCGCACCACCTGCTCGATTTTATTCAACAATACTTTAGGTGCATTGTTGAATAATAAATGAGCCTCATCGAAAAAAAACACCAGTTTGGGTTTATCGAGATCTCCCACCTCGGGGAGATTCTCATATAACTCTGAAAGCAGCCAGAGCAATAAAGTAGCATAAAGACGCGGCGTGTTATGCAGAGTCTCAGCCGACAAAATGCTGATGACCCCCCGCCCATTTGCATCAATTTGCAAGAGGTCTACAAACCTCAACATCGGCTCTCCAAAGAGATGCTCGCCCCCTTCATGCTCCAATTGCAATAATCCCCGCTGGATAGCACCTACAGATGCGGCTGAGATATTGCCATATTCAGTCGCCAGCTTTTGAGCATTCTGCGAAGCATACTGTAGCATGGCACGCAAATCTTTCAGATCCAGTAATAACCAGCCCTGATCATCCGCAACTTTGAAGACCGCTGTTAATACCCCTGTTTGGGTATCATTGAGGTTAAGTATGCGCGCAAGCAGCATGGGCCCCAAATCTGAAATCGTAGCACGAAAGGAATGCCCTTTCCGACCAAAGACATCCCAATAAATAACTGGATTACCAGCATATTCGATGGATGCTAAACCGAGCTCCTTGGCTCGCGCTTCTACTTTTACGTTACCGCCACCGGCCTGACTAAGTCCTGATAGATCTCCTTTGATATCTGCCATGAACACGGGTATGCCCGCGCGGGAAAATTGCTCTGCCAGAACCTGTAAAGTTACCGTCTTACCAGTACCCGTCGCCCCTGCAATGAGACCATGCCGATTAGCCATTGGAAGCAAAAAATCAAGTGTCGACCTTCTCGACTGCGCTATGATTAACCTATTACTCATATTTTAAAATTGAGCATGAATTAAAAATCAAATTCTTCTTCTCTAAATAACTTGCAAGTGTATACAAAATTTAATCTTATCAGTTGAAATATCCCCTGCCTACTTACCTAACTTTCCTCTAGCAGAAATAGTTATACCTGCAATGTAAAACCTGCAAGTAAATTACACTACAATATTCATTCAACTACTTTTGATAATCATAAAAAATTCAAATTATCATGCCTTTTGACCCGGTTATTCTTTGGACTGATGCGTTAGTTTACTTACTCGTAGCTGTTGTGATCGCTATTGGTTGGTACATGCAGCGTCACACGCACTTGCTTACGCCGTGGCGACGGGTAACACATAGCGCAAGTGGTATGGCGGCTCTTACCATTCTATTCTTTTTTATCCTGACTGGACTGCTCGATACCATCCATTTCCGCCCTGCTTTAGACAATACCAGCAATAATCTAGGTGAAAAGGTATATAGTGTAGAAGTATTGAGTCTTTTTGATGTCATCGCGACGCCGTTACGTACTCGTGTGGAAAAAACTTATTCAGCCCCCCTTTCAGCTTATCTTTATGCAAAAGAAACCGTGGAATTACCTGATGGAAGTCAAGCGCGGGAATTTACCAGACTGACGTTCGGCGGGATACACTTAGAGGATCCCGAGGTTCAGCGAACGGGTGACATTACTGAGCGATCAATCAGAGGTGCGGCAGGGGGATTATTGGTCTGGAGTGTAATCGTGATGAGTTTGGGCATGCTATTAGCCAGGAGGCATAAGATAAGCTTTCTGCAAATGCAATCTGAAATTTGGAAAGGCACTACCGAAACGCCCTGGCATGTCATAATGATTACGCTTGGATTGATACTCGTTTTGCTAGGCATAGTCGTTGCACTATCTACCCATTACCATGTGCTGGGTACCGACAAGGTAGGGCAAGATGTGCTGTACCAATCGCTCAAGAGCATTCGCACTGGACTTGTGATTGGCACACTGACCACCCTCATCATGCTCCCTTTCGCTCTTTTATTAGGGATCGCTGCTGGTTACTTCCGCGGTTGGGTAGACGATGTTATCCAGTATACCTATACGACATTAAGCTCGATTCCCAGCGTTCTACTCATTGCTGCTGCAGTTTTGATGATGCAGGTATACATCGAAACCCATCCAGAAATGTTTGATACTATTTCAGCGCGTGCTGATTTACGCTTGTTATTTCTTTGTATCATACTTGGTATCACCAGTTGGACAGGTCTGTGCCGGCTACTGCGTGGGGAGACTTTGAAATTGCGTGAAATGGAATACATTCAGGCTGCACATGCATTTGCAGTTTCACATTGGCGGATTATTAGCCGGCATATCCTCCCCAATGTCATGCATATCGTCTTGATTACTATCGTCATGGATTTTAGTAGCCTAGTGTTGGCAGAAGCTGTACTTTCTTATGTAGGCGTTGGCGTTGATCCTTCCATGATCAGCTTTGGCACCATGATCAATGCAGCCAGGTTAGAAATGGCGCGGGAACCAATGGTATGGTGGACACTACTCGCAGCATTTGGATTCATGTTTATATTGGTGTTAAGCGCAAACCTTTTTGCCGATGCGGTCCAGAATGCATTTAATCCACGCATTAAAACATTATCAGAAAGAGTCAGTAGGTCATCTCATCAAGCAGGTAACATGTTGCAATCCAATACTTCCTCATCCCGACCAGCTCCTGCCGCTATCTCTCCTGAAGCAAAGGACAATACTGTACACCCATGATGCCGCTGCTGGAAATTGAAAAACTCAAAACGATTTTGAATACTGATTCAGCACCGATTCATGCAGTAGACGGACTGGAACTAAAAATTTTAAAAGGTGAAACATTCGCCTTACTCGGAGAATCCGGTTGTGGTAAATCCATGACGGCTCTTTCCATCATGCGCCTGTTACCGGAAACAGCAGAAATTATTGAAGGCCATATCAAGATTGACGGCAATGATTTACTACTTTTACCGGAAACTGATATGCGAAAAGTGCGGGGTAAGCGTATCAGCATGATTTTTCAGGAGCCAATGCTTAGCCTGAATCCAGTCATGACCATCTCATCACAAATTAAAGAAGTATTGAAACAACACTTTGATTTGCATCATGCTGACGCACAAAAACGCATCCTGGGTTTATTGCAGCAGGTAGGCATCCCGGATGCATCGCGCCGCATGGATGAATTCCCATTTCAGTTTTCTGGCGGAATGAAACAGCGTGTGATGATCGCCATGGCACTCGCTGGCGAGCCTGAGCTACTTATCGCAGATGAACCTACTACTGCATTGGATGTCACGATTCAAGCTCAGGTACTTGATCTCATGCGTGACCTCCAACAACGCACCCGTATGGCTATCCTGCTGATAACCCATGACTTAGGGGTTGTTGCTGAAATGGCGCATCGTATTGGTGTCATGTACGCTGGAGAGATTATCGAGACTGCAACATGTGAAGATTTTTTTCAGCAGCCTGCCCATCCTTATTCCCAGAAATTATTTGCTGCTTTACCAGAAAGAGCTAAACGCAATCAAGGTCTCGCTGTGATAAACGGAAATGTCCCTCCCCTGTCACAAGCATTCCAAGGCTGTCGCTTTGCAGAGCGCTGTGATCATGCTTGGGAACTATGCCGCCAGACAGCACCCGAGTGGATCGAAATAGCCCCTGGCCATCGGGTTAAGTGTCACCTCTTCAGTAAAGAAAATGAATCCGAATACCAAGTTAATATGAGGGAAAAACAAACAACTTCAGCCATTGAAGCATATCACGCAACACCTCATCAGGATTCACCATTATTGAACGTCACTAATCTTAAAATTCATTTCCCTATTTACAAAGGCCTACTAAAACACACTATCGGACACGTTAAAGCTGTAGATGGTATTTCGCTTACGATTGCTCCCGGAAAAACGCTTGCGCTAGTGGGTGAATCAGGCTGTGGCAAAACCACAGTAGGTAAAGGTATTTGCCAACTCATCCCAACCACGGCAGGAAGCGTGCAGTTAAATGGTTCCGAGCTCACTAGATTAACACGCAATCAGTTACGTAAGAAACGGGCTGAATTTCAGATTATTTTTCAGGATCCCTATTCATCCCTTAATCCTAGAATGCGCATTATCGATATTATTGTAGAAGGAATGAATGCCCTAGTTTCTGATCATCGTGACAGAATAAAACCTGAGCAACAGCTATCGTCACACCAGAAAGAAAATAAGGTCGATGAGCTCCTCCAGCGTGTAGGTTTGCCACCGGAAGCAAAATGGCGTTACCCACATGAATTTTCTGGTGGTCAGCGACAGCGGATAGCAATTGCACGTGCCTTGGCAGTTAATCCTAAATTATTGATTTGTGATGAACCAACGAGTGCACTGGATGTTTCCGTGCAAGCACAAATCCTAAATTTACTCAGAACTTTACAGCAGAGTTTAGGTCTTGCTTATTTATTCATTACGCACAATATATCGGTAGTAGAGTATCTGGCCGATGAAATAGCTGTCATGTATCTGGGGAGAATTGTAGAAAAAGGTCATGTGGATGAAGTATTGAATGCCCCTAAGCATCCTTACACACAGGCACTTCTCTCGTCGGTGCCGATGATCGAAGCAACATCCAGGCGCACAAATAGTACTCACCTGAAAGGAGAATTACCTTCTCCTGCTAATACACCATCAGGTTGCTACTTTCACCCTCGTTGCCCTTATGTAATGCCAATTTGCCGAAAAATTTACCCGGATAAAAGTACCTTTAGCCCGACACATAGCGCACATTGCTACCTTTATTCACAGAACTAAAATTCAGCATAACCAGATAATAAGTATTTAAGGATTTTCAATAATGATTGAGCAAGAAGTAAAACGACGCCGCACATTCGCTATTATTTCTCACCCGGATGCAGGCAAAACGACATTAACCGAGAAATTGCTTATGTTTGCGGGAGCAATCCATATCGCAGGCAGTGTCAAGGCTCGTAAAGCAAGTCGCTATGCAACTTCTGACTGGATGGAGATCGAAAAGCAACGGGGCATTTCGGTTGCAAGCTCAGTAATGCAAATGGAATATCGGGATCATGTTATCAATTTGCTTGATACACCCGGCCACCAAGATTTCTCCGAGGATACCTACCGTGTTCTTACCGCTGTAGATGCCGCCTTGATGGTCATTGATGCTGGTAATGGTGTGGAAGCACAAACCTTGCGTCTACTGGAAGTATGTCGCGCCCGCAATACACCGATTCTCACTTTCATCAACAAAATGGATCGTGAAGTACGTAATCCACTTGATTTGATCGATGAAATCGAGCGCACGCTCGGTATGGCAACGATACCCTTTACATGGCCGATAGGAATGGGCAAGGAATTTCATGGCGTATTTGATCTTCAACATCACTGCATGCGCATGTTCCACCCCGGCGCTGATCGCGTTGAAAATGAAAACGAAATGATCATCAGTAATCTAGATGATAAAGCAATGATTGAATGTCTTGGTGAAAGATTCATTGAAGCACGCCAGGAAATTGATTTAATTCGTGGTGTATCTCCAGAATTTGATCATGCTGCCTTTCTTGCTGGAGAACAAACGCCAATATTTTTTGGCTCAGCAATCAATAATTTTGGTGTCCGCGAAATTCTTGATGCACTTATCGAACTGGCTCCCCCCCCTAAATCACGCAAATCCATTCAACGTGAAGTGCCTCCCGTTGAATCTAAATTCTCCGGTGTCGTTTTCAAAATCCAGGCTAACATGAATCCTGCGCATCGCGATCGCATTGCGTTTGTACGTATCTGCTCGGGAGAATTCAAACGTGGAATGAATCTCAAGGTTGTCCGGAGCGGCAAAGAGGTACGTACTAGTACAGTTGTTTCATTCCTATCGCAACGACGGGAACTACTTGAAGTTGCGTATGCCGGTGATATTATCGGAATTCCTAATCATGGAACATTGCAACTTGGCGACACCCTTACCGAAGGAGAAACGCTACATTTCACCGGTCTACCTTTTTTTGCACCTGAAATATTCCAGACGATCGAAATTGCTGATCCAATGCGAAGCAAACAGCTCAAACTGGGCCTAACACAATTAGGTGAAGAAGGCGCGATTCAAGTTTTCCGTCCCCACATAGGCAGTAACTTATTACTAGGTGCGGTGGGAAATTTACAGTTTGAGGTAGTAACACATAGACTACAGCACGAATACGGGGTAGATGCTCGCATTGCCACTGCTAAATATCAATTGGCGCGCTGGATTACCGCTGATGATCCCAAGGAGTTGCAACGCTTCATCGATTCAAACGCACACCGTATTGCTTATGATGCGGTCGATGCCCCTACATTTCTTGCTTCATTCGCTGCGGAATTAAGTGTAGCGAAGGAGAATTGGCCTGCTATCTGTTTTCATAAGATGCGGGAGCATGCTGGATTAGTATTTGAAACTCATGCAGGTAACTGAGGAAGAATTAACTTTCTAATTATTCAAATTAATTGCAACCTACTAATCAACCAAAGCCACAAAAATATACCATACTTTGGAATTTCAAATATATTTGCGCTTTTCTTTACTTTCTCCAATGTCATGAAACTTTAATGAAGCCAGTCCCTCCAATTCTGATTAAAAATAAAAAAGCTTGTTCGAAGTAGGGTTAGGTTATTTGTTAGGATAGGATGGAGATTCTCATGAGAAAGACTAGGTTTCTATATTTAACGGCTGCTTTCTTAGTAATGACGTTGAATGAGACAGCATGGGGATATGATGGTTACAATTATTACGATGGCTATGGATACTACCCCGATGGATATAGTTTGGGATTAGGATCAGGTTATGGTTCATCAATAATTGGTTATCCTTACTATTATGGCTATGGAGTTCGACGTTATGGGGGATATGGTTTTGGCTATCCCTATTATTATCGGCCTTACTATGGAGGTTATGGACCGTATTATTATTCCCCCATTTACGTTGTACCACCAACCCCCCCGGTTTATATCCAACAACCAAGCACCGTGCAACCTCCCTCACCCCCAGAAACTAATTACTGGCATTATTGTGAAAACCCGGCAGGCTATTATCCTTATGTCAAGAAATGCCCAGGTGGGTGGTTAAAAGTTCCACCCCAGCCAAAGGAATAACTTAAGGAGCCATCATGCAAAAGATTTCAAGATTAACTTATCTGTTACCACTGCTTTTGCTTACCGCATGTGTACTTATACCCAGTGGCCCAAGTGTTATGGTTTTGCCAGGTGTTGGTAAAAGTTTTGATCAGTTTCGTAGCGATGACTATCAATGCAAACAATATGCCAGTCAACAAGGTGGTGGTCAGACGACTAGACAAGCTTCTATTTCTAGCGGAATAGAAAGTGCGGCAGTAGGCACCGCCCTTGGTACAGCTGCGGGTGCAGCTATTGGGGGTGGACGTGGGGCGGCAATTGGTGCAGGCAGTGGTTTGCTGGCAGGCAGTCTAGCTGGTAGCCAAGCAGCTCGAACATCTGGCAATATCAGTCAACAGCGTTATGATATGTCTTATATTCAGTGTATGTATGCGAATGGTCATCGTGTCCCGGTAATAGGTCAATTTGCAGGGGCTCCTTACGTGAGTCAGACTATTAGTACTCCTACTCAACCACCAGCAAGAAACATACCGCCACCACCACTTGGTAATCCTCCTCCCCCTCCTCCAGCTGATTAAGTTAGAAACCATTCTCATTAGCAATAATGGCTTTGTGTGATAAAATGCACAAGCTATTTGTATGATTATTAACAAAAGGAGTCTACTACATGGCAGCAAAAGCTATTTTTTATCATGCCGGTTGCCCAGTATGTGTTGCAGCAGAAGATGCTGTAGCTAATGCAATCGATCGTTCAAAATATGAAGTTGAAATTGTGCATCTGGGCACTGACAAATCTCGAATTAGTGCGGCAGAAGCTGCCGGGGTTAAATCAGTTCCGGCACTTGTAATGGATGGCGCAGCTTACCACATCAATTTTGGTGCCAGTATTGACGATCTGAAATGATACATTAACTTGTGTATCTTAAACTTGCTAACGCAACCCCCAGCGATGGGGGTTTTTAATTGGGAAAAAAGTTTTATTAACGATCAAGCATCTTAGCCCAAATTTAACATCTACCATAAAATATATAGTAGAATCATATAATTAATGCATATTGGCATTTCTTTGTTATAATTCCAACTTGCAATAAGGACTGCATTAATAATTCAATCCCACTTAGTAATATAGCTGATCCCATATAAAATGATTTAAAGTGCATAAGCGGTAAAGAGCTGCTCGATGGAGCATCCTTCCTTTTTTCTGACTGTTTTGGCCTGGGCCCATTTTGGTTCAATGTCATTAAAGTCTGGAGAATAAGACGGCAAATATTCAAGCGTGTGCCCTGCATTGGCAAAAGCAG
>NZ_FNPJ01000035.1 GCF_900107265.1 Nitrosomonas sp. Nm33
ATTAAAGCGCATCAGCATAGTGCGGGTGCAGCAGGTCAAGAACCGCAGGCCATCGGGAAAAGCCGTGCGGGTAACACTACAAAGATTCATTTGGCAGTTGATGGTTGTGGTTTACCAGTTGAGTTTGAGATTACTGGTGGAGAAGTGAATGATTGTTCTGTAGCACCGCAGCTGATTGCCAAGTTACCTGATGCACAAGCGATTGTAGCGGATAAGGGCTATGACAGTGAGTGTATACGTGAGCAGATAATAAAGAAGGGAGCCAGGGCTGTGATTCCAGGAAAGCGCAATTCGTTGAAGGGTAACGCAGATATGGATTGGGGCTTGTATAGATATCGACACTTGGTGGAAAACGCTTTTGCCCGACTAAAACAGTATCGGGCAGTGGCAACACGATATGACAAACTAAAGAGAAATTATGAAAGTATGGTTGCCATGGCATGCGGGTATCTGTGGCTACCTGTGTGAAATGTCAACAGACCCTAGGAGGTTTACGATGAAAGCGGATCGCGAGCAACTCAGAAGCAGCGTCGAAGTACTTGAGAATCTATCGCAGGTTGAGTATGGCATCAACCTGACCGATTTTTTGATTGATGCTAAGCGTTCAAGGACCAATCCCCTTTGACACTTGGGCAGGTTAGTTGGTGAACGGTTAAGGAGCCATTCGCTCACCCCAAGACCGCAGAGCCGGTGCATTCGGCGACAGCGGCCCGCAGGCAGCGGATACGACAGTCCGCGAAGGTGCGCCTATCTCGGTCCATCTTTTTCGGATTTGAAATACTCAATCAGAAATACGCCCGAATCGTTAGGTAGACCTCACATAAACAGTTAGAGAGGAGAGAAATCATGTTCAGATATAAGCGCCGGCATTCCGTGATTCTGGTTTCATTCATTCTGAGCGTTATAGCGGGTCCTTTCTGTGCATTGGCACTAGGGGCATCCTCGAAGACTCTAATTCGTGGTGCTGCCCTTATCCTCACCATGGATCCCGCGGTGGGCACAGGTGAATTAGGGGTTATCGAGAATGCCGATATCTTGCTGGATGGAGACAAGATCATCAAGGTAGGTAAAAACTTACAGGAAAGTAATGCTCAAGTTGTGGATGCGACGGGCAAAATTGTAATGCCAGGTTTTGTTGACGTGCATAATCACTTATGGCAATCACTCATTCGTGGCTGCGGCACTGACAAAAACCTCATTGGCTGGCTAGATGCTTGTGTGTTTCCATTGTCTAATCCTAACATTACGATTACTGAAACCGAGGCTTATGCTGGAGTTCGGCTCAGTACCCTGGATCTGATTAATACAGGGATCACCACAACGGTCGATTGGTCGCATGCCTTTACACCCCAGTTCGTGCGGGGGAATATTCGTGCCCTCAGTGATTCTGGACTGCGGTTTGTGTTCGCGCATCTTGGCACTGCCGATCCTGCCATCATCGCCGATATGAAGCTCGTCAAGCAGACACTGATTGACCCCAACCCCAGAGCTACTTTTCAAGTCGCCTCCCACCCCTCGAAGGCGCTTCAGTCCGATCTCATCGCAATGTCTAAGTTGGCTAAGGAATTAGGCGTAAAACTGCATGTGCATTTGCTTGAGAACATTGCACAACGTGAAGATAAAGCATTTGATGTGCTAAAAGAAGCTAACGCTCTGGGGCCAGATCTCCTGGGGGCTCATGGGATACACCTCACTGATAAAGAAATTAATATCCTGGCTGAACATGACGTGCGCATCTTGCATAACCCGCTTAGTAACATGCGACTAGCCTCCGGGATCATCCGCTTGCCCGAGTTAAAGCAGGCCGGTGTTCAGGTGGGTCTGGGCATTGATGGCGGGACGAATGACACGAGTGACATGTTTAACGACATGCGTGCTGCACTGGGGCTGCAGCGAGCCATATCGCTCCAAGCTGGCATATTTCCTCGGGTCGCTGACGTGCTGCGCATGGCCACGGTGGATGGAGCGAAGCTGCTGGATATGTTTGATCGCATTGGCTCCCTAACGCCTGGTAAAAAAGCTGATTTGATCATCATCAATCCGGAGAATGTCAACTTTGCTCCGAGTTTTGAGTGGGTCAATCAAATCGTCTTTAACGGTCAACCAGTGAATGTTGAGTGGGTATTTATCGACGGACGATCCTTGAAAAGAAAAGGAGAGCTGGTGGATGTGGATCCTGAGGCCATTATGGAAGCGGCGCAGAAGGCTACCACCCGTATCAGGCACGATTTACTACAATAAAAATGGTACAGAAAAAGGGATCAACTAGTCAGGTGGACACAGTTTTGTCATGCCACATTTTTAAAGGAATCGGTTCCTAACTTTTGGTGCAGCAGACGGTGCAAAAAGACGCGTCACCGCTGACCATGAGTGGTTATCTCCGTTAAAAATAAATTTTGCACTATCTCACTGTAGATAATATGAAACAGCCAGCACTGTCTTGATCCCTAAAACTGTATATCAGTTCATTTAGAATGATATGCTGTTAGTGCCATAAGCATGAAGGATATATGAAAACTATATAATTACTTGCTAGGCTCTACATGTATGACTAAATTCCATACCCATTACGATAACCTCAGGGTGGCACGTAACGCACCACCAAAGGCCATCCGTGCGGCATACAAAAGGCTGTCACAGAGATTTCATCCAGACAAGAATCCTGGGGATGCTGATGCTGCTCGAATCATGGCGATCATCAATGCTTCGTATCAAGTGTTATCTGACCCTGACAAACGTCGAGAGCATGATGAATGGATCGCTGGAATGGAAGCTGCAAATTCAGCTAGCAGGCAAACGAGTCAAGCATCTTACTCAACCATTCAGCATTCTGCCCAATCGGCCAGCGATATGGCTTTACTTGAGATCTTACTGCCGATATTCAATCCCATTAAGGGTATTGTTATATGGACAATCTTTTACATCATTGGTATTGGCGTCATAACAGGCGCTATTTGGCTTATTGATAGCGCTGTTGATCTTTTCAGAGGAAAAAGCTGACTTCCTCCTGACCCTGATGGTTAATCTTGGCCAACATCTGCTGATTATGTCAAAGGCTATCAATGATTTCATGCGGACGGTCTTTCTACATTAATCGTAAATTTGTGATTTAATTTAACAGAGCTTTTCAGAGGTAATATCTCAGTTTGACCAAAACCAGTCAGTATTACTTGTTAACCTTATGAGGGGAAATGCCATGGCAACAATCAAACAGAAAATCGTTCCACATCTATGGTTCGACAAGGAAGCCAAAGAAGCAGTCGAGTTTTACACATCTGTTTTCGAGAACTCTCGAATCAAGAACACTACAACGCTTCACGATACTCCTTCTGGAACAGTAGATGTCGTAACCTTCGAGCTCTTTGGGCAAGAGTTCATGGCTATCAGTGCAGGTCCGCTTTTCAAATTCAACGAGTCGATATCGTTTATCGTCAAGTGTGATACGCAGGAAGAAATTGATTTCTACTGGCAAAGACTTGCCAGCGAAGGCGGCCAAGAAGTCGAGTGTGGTTGGCTTAAGGATAAATATGGTTTGTCATGGCAGATCGTTCCTACTGTTATGGACGAAATGATGCAATCGAAAGACCCTGCGAGGTTGACGCGCATCACCCAAGCATTTCTCAAGATGAAGAAGTTTGACATCGCTGCTTTACAAAGGGCGTATGACGGAAAGTAAGAAGAAAATAACAGAAAGGCGGCTAACAGGTGCTCCACTGAACGGTAATTACGCTGCGCTTCATCGTCGCCGGAAATCTTTATGCTTTGCGCTGAGCAAGACTTAGTGATAGAGCTTTCTGGCTAAAAAATCGCATTGTTCCACCGTCAATTGGCCAATGACGCGATGCAAATCATCTGTAGTTTGCCTGCTTCCTTTACTGACGTTGTTGTTTCTGCAAAATAATTCAGAAGCTTGATCGATTACTAGCCGTTTCCAACTATTGATTTGTGTCGGATGTAGGCCATAACGAGCTGCCAATTGTGGCACTGTTTCATCCCCTTGTATCGCTGTCAGTAGAAGAAGATTATCTGTGAGATACTCTGCTAGTCATTTTTTTCATTACAGCATAACGAAAATTACAAAGCATTTGGTGCTGTTTTATCGCCCGCCGAGACTTTGGAAGTCAGATAAAGTATTATGATTTGGACAAAATTCTACTAGCTATAAATAATATCAAGTACGAAAAGCACGATGCTTTATTGCATTACGATTATTTTCTCGTAGCTCAGAAGAATTTAGAGAAGCCATTATTTTGCTTTGAATAGTTGGAATTTGATAGCTTGCTTTTACATTGAAGCGAATTAAGGTTAACCCAGCGTTCTTACATATACTCTCAACAAATGAATCTCTATGAATAGTTTTTTCTTCTAAATGGCTTTTATCATCAAGCTCAATAACGGCTACAACTGACAATGTGTCTTTAGTACAAAGCACATAATCAAAATGCTTACATGCAATTTTATTAAAAGCTGTTTGCCTGACACTATTATTTGGGGCTCTTTTAATCCCAATAACATCCGCAATACGTACTTTACCAAAAATCAAATATTGATTAGAGACAGCTTGAGTAAGAACCCCAAAGAAGGATCTTTCTGCAGGAGTAAATAAAGTTTTAGTGTGGTAATAAACACGATTGCTTTTTTTATTAAAGATTTTTAATAGGATGAGTAAAACAAACAAGCTAGCAAAAGCAATGACAACAATAATTTGTAATTCCATTTAGATATGCCTTTCCTAGAATGATTATTACTCTTACGGCAAGTAGTTTTTAAGCTTAAAGATTATCTAAAATGATGAAAGTTGGAAACTGGTGTGATGCTGGATGTGTTGCGGTTTGAGTTGAGACGGGAACGAACCATATTTTTGCTCCGATTTCTTCCGAATCTATATGGGCACCCTGCTCAATTCCCTGGTTTTGCCTTAATTCGCTGGAATATTATGCGTCTTACTAACTCATGGTTATTATTCTCTTTTATTTATATTGTCAGAGTTTAACAACCTGTTCAGTTTTTTTGAGTATCACTTCGTTAAATACTATACCTGTACCTTAGTACGTCTGTACCTTAGTACAATTCCAAACATTATAGAGAAAGTAGGATACTGTGGCTGTAGTGTTCTTTAACTACTGATTTAGTTTCGATGAATGCATTTTTCTAGAAATTGAATCATGTTTGAAACTCCTTATTGATTGATAGGAACTTGGCGGTGCACATTTGCAGACCTCTCCCTCCACTGCTTGCAGTTGTGCACCGCATTTTTTTGAATTGCTACTAAATAGCTGCTTGTAATTTCCTCGCCCATTACCCAGATCAGTATGGATAGTAAGGATTGTTATCATAATAATATTATTGTGAAACAACTATAGCATACAATCCAGTTTTTTGAGTATCACTTCATTAAGTACTATACCTGTACCTTAGTACGCCTGTACCTTAGTACAATTCCAAACATTATAGAGAAAGTAGGATACTGTGGCTGTAGTGTTTTTTAGCTACTGATTTAATTTTGATGAATGCATTTTTCTAGAAATTGAATCATGTTTGGAACTCCTTATTGATTGATAGGAACTTAACGGTGCATATTTGCAAACTTTTCCCTCCACAGCTTGCAGCTGTGCACCGTATTTTTTAAATTGCTACTAAATAGCTGCTTGTAATTTCCTCTTTCATCATCCAGATCAGTATAGATAGCAAAAGCTGTTATCATGATAACATTTTTGTAGAATGACAATGGCGTACAATCAAGTACGAGTATCTATATCCAAAGAATTTAGAGATCTGTAAAAGGAAACCAGGAAAAGTTTAAGCACTTAATTTAAGTGGTATAATCAGGAACGATTTCATCAAAGTCCCAATGACCAGACACCCAATGAAATTTACTCCCACTATCAAACAATTAATTCATCAGGCTTTCTGGGCTTGATAACTACCCAGCTTGATAGCTATCCTTTCAGAACTTAATTTATTCTTAGGTTACTCAGTTGGTGGGAGCCACTTCGATTCGTTTTGTGATGAGTCTGTAGGTAATTCGAGCAAGCTACCAATTCAGTTGTTAAGCATGCAAGGTTTTCGAATTATTATCCTAAATCGAGAGTAAGGATAGCAGACTCCTAGTATAATAAGGTGAGCTTAATGATAGATTCTCAATTTTTTATTATGAGTGATAACATCCTTTGGCGAGCTAAAGAATGAAACCTCCTGTTTGCATTGCGATCACAGGTGCAGCCGGCCATATTGGCTATAGCCTGCTATTCCGAATTGCGGCTGGTGATATGCTTGGAAATGATCAGCCTATCATATTACATCTACTTGACCTTCCTCAGTCTCAACATATTCTTGATGGCGTTTTAATGGAATTGTGTGATTGTGCTTTTCCACTTTTGAAGAATGTCATCATAACAGATGATCCGCTAGTTGCTTTCAATATGGCAGATATTGCCATTCTGGTTGGTGCGCGACCCAGAACTAAAGGAATGGAGCGCAAGGACCTGCTTACAGCAAATGCAGAAATATTTAGCATTCAAGGTAAAGCACTTAATAAAGTTGCTAACCGTAATGTAAAAGTATTGATTGTTGGTAATCCAACTAATACTAATGCTTATATTACAATGAGAAATGCTCCAAACTTACCATCAGGTAATTTTGCTTCCATGCTTAGACTTGATCACAATCGGGCACTGTATCAAGTAGCGACAAAATTAGATCAGCCTGTTTCTAATGTCAGGAAAATAATCATTTGGGGTAATCACTCTTCTACCCAATTTCCTGATCTGAGTCACGCAGAAATAGATGGTCAGAAAATCATAAACCTTATTGATGATCATGCTTGGATAGAGGATTATTTTATCCCTACTGTTCAGAATCGGGGTGCTGCAGTAATTGAAGCAAGGGGTTTATCCAGCGCTGCCAGTGCTGCTAATGCAGTAATTAATCATATTCATGATTGGCTTATTGGTACGAGAGAAAATGATTGGGTCACAATGGGAGTCTCTTCTGATGGAAGTTATGGAATCCCAGAGGGAGTAATTTATGGATTTCCTGTCACCTGCCAGAATGGCGTTTATACCATCGTCCAAGGATTAGAGATAAATGAAGTATCTAACAGAAAGATGCTTGCTACCTATAAAGAACTCTTAGAGGAAAAAGATTCAATTAAGCATTTATTATCATAAATTTTATTTAACTTTTTTCTAGTTCGCCAATAAACGAAAGGACTTCCTCGGCGTGACTAGGTACTTTAACACCGCGCCATTCTTTTCGTAATATCCCTTTTGTATCAACTACAAAAGTACTGCGTTCTATACCCCGCACTTGCTTGCCATACATATTTTTCATCTTCATTACATCGTAAAGTTCACATACGACTTCATCTGTATCGCTCAGCAAATCAAAAGGTAATGATAACTTCTCCTTAAAATTCTCATGAGATTTTATGCTATCTCGTGAAATCCCAACAATTTCACAATCGAGATCTTTAAATTTGGAATAAAGATCACGAAATTGTAGACTCTCATCTGTACAGCCTGGTGTATCATCTTTAGGGTAAAAATAAATCACTATATTCTTACCCAAAGATGCTGACAGATGAAATGTTTTCTCACCAGTAGCCTTAAGTTCAAAATCTGGAGCTGGTTTAAGTATCATTGGAGTATTTAAAATTTAGTCTTTAACAAGGGGTGGTTAAGGAATTATTTGATCGATCACAACGGTAATATCTTTATCACCAAGTTTTACAGGTTTGCTAAATCCCTCCAGATCACCACTGGCTGGAACAGCCTGGCCTGATTTCGTTATCCTACCTCCTATCACTACTTCTGGAAAGCTAGACATCTTCATGGTTGGTGTCATCGCCATATCATCATTTAGTGAAAAGGTTGCAGGCAAATCCTTTACAGTCAGTCTTAAAATAGCCAATGGCATTTTAGGTCCAGTTTTGGCACGTGCAAAAACAAACACTGTATCATTCGGGGATACCTTGCTGGCTAATGCAGGACGCAGTGTGACGGTTCCTGTAATGGTAGCGGCTTTGGCAGTGTTATCGGATTTATCAGGTTGTGATTGCTGATTTTTTTCAGTAGGTAAGTCTGTACTTACATTTGAGCTTTTTGCCAACTGCATTGGAGCATTATTATCATCTCCTTGCCTAGCCAGTGACTTGGCTTGAGCAATGCTATCATTTACTGATTTAGCCAATTGTGAATCAGCTGGAATAACACTCAACAATTTTTCCCAAAAAGCTGCAGCTTGATCATATTTTTTTTGTTCGAATTCAACAGTACCCGCTAATGCAAGTGCTTTTGGGTAATTAGGATCGATCTTAAGCGCCTGATTAATTAATTCAGCAGGTTTGCCTATCAAACTTCCGTTATTTGTCATGCCAAGCACGTCTGCATAATCACTCAGCAATTGTGCGCTATCAGGAATCATTTCAATTAATTTTGCATATGTCGCACTTGCTTCTTGAAATTGGCCCATAATTGCGTAGGTTCTGCCTAACATTACCCAGCCTTCTATATCCTCTGGATTTTCTTTGAGGCGCGCAATCAAATTATCCACAACGGGTTTAATTTCGTTATGGCCAGTAGGCATCCCCGCTTGTGCATGAGCTTGCGTTACACTGGCTAATTGAGATTGAGGAAGCAATCCACGTGTATCTCCCAAAATCATATATAACGATATAGCTGTAAGTGGAACTGCTAAAATGACAACAACTGTCGTGACAATTCCTGGACCTTTTACCATTGAAGAAGTTGCGGGATTGTTTGGCGATGCCGCCAAATCTTGCAACATTCTTGTTTGTAATTCCTGCTTACTTTTTTCGTATTGCTCCTTAGATAAAATATCATCGCGCAGATCTTTATCCAATTCTGCAAGCTGGTCACGATAAATTGCAATATTTGCAGCTTCCCGTTCTAATAATTCAACCTTACCTTGTCTACTCCTCAATAAAGTTGGAAGTACAAACATTAATGCGGCAACAATAAAAATTCCAGCAACAACCCAAAACGAAGTCATACTTATTCCTTATTAATCTTTTTTATTAAAGCTTCAGCCTTTAAGCGCTGGCTTTCTGATAGTGGAATATCTTCTAATTGTGTGCGACGACGTCTCAAATAGACGATTAATCCTATTGTACCGCCTACAAATAAAATAAGTGGACCAAACCATAACAATACTGTGTTAGCTTTGAATGGTGGGTTGTAAAGAACGAAGTCACCATAGCGCGCAACTAAAAATTCTATGATTTCTTCGTCGCTTTTATTGGCTTTCATCTGTTCCCGCATTTCCCGTCTCAAATCATTAGCAAAATCAGCACGAGAACCAGCGAGTGATTCATTTTGGCATACCAGGCAACGTAGATTTTCTGACAGATTAATTAATCGTTTTTCCAGTACTGGATCTTCTGCAACCGGTACTGCTTCATTAGATACTGCTTCATTAGCAAAGCTAATTAACGGTAACAGCGCCACAGAGAAAACAGCAACTAGCTGTTTTATAAATTTAGAATAATGATCAATACGTTTTTGTAATACAAAAATATTTGCAGCCTCAAATTTATACATCGAATTTATCCTTGCAACTCTTTTATCAGTGGAAGAATTTTATCTTCCAGCGATTTTACTGTCACAGGCCCAATATGTTTATAACGAATAATTCCCTGTTTATCAATAACATATGTCTCAGGAACACCGTAAACACCATAGTCGATACCTACTTTACCATCAGAATCAACAATACTGACTGTATAAGGATCGCCATATTGTTTAAGCCATCGTATAGCGGTGTCTGATTGATCTTTATAGTTGAGTCCGTATATTGGCACTATTCCTGCCTTAGCTAATTGTACAAGCAAAGGATGCTCATCACGGCAAGCGACACACCAGGAAGCCCAGACATTTAATAACCATACTTTCCCCAGATTATCTTGCGACATAAGGGTTTTATCTGGATCATGCAAATGATGCAACTTGAAAACAGGTGCAGGTTTGTCGATAAGAGGAGATGGGACCTGACGTGGATTCAATGTCAGGCCAACCCCAAGAAATACGACTAGAACAGCAAATATAGCAAGAGGCAATAAGAAACGGGTCATACTTTTCTTACCTCTGGAATGATGGTTGGTTCTACTTCTATGGGTTTTGTGTCGCTATCACTTTCAGCAATCGTTTCTGCGGTGATTTCAGTTTTCTCTTTTTTGCTTATGCTGTAACGATAACGACGATCAGTAATAGATAAAATTCCACCTAATGCCATTAAGAGACATCCTAACCATATCCAATTCACAAAAGGTTTGTGGTAGACACGGACAACCCAGGCAGTGTTATCCAGTGGTTCACCTAATGCAACGTATAAGTCACGGAATAAACCGGCATCAATGGCGGCTTCAGTCATGACCATACCTGAAGCATTGTAGGTTCTTTTTTCTGGGTGTAGTTTCTGAATTTGTTTATCATTCTTCAGAACATCGATATCGCCCTGAATTGCTTTGTAATTAGGTCCAGGTAAGCTTTTTGTTCCATTAAAACGGAAAGTGTATCCGCCAATTGAAACTACATTACCGATTTCCATACGAACATCTTTTTCAGTTTCGTAACCATTGACTAGTGTTACGCCAATTATAAAGACTGCGATACCTAAATGTGCACAGTGCATTCCATAATAGCTACGCGATTGACGGGATAATTTACTAAATAACCCACCATCACCACTATTTTGTAAACGGTGTTTGATATTGACGAAGATGCTGGCAATGACCCAGAAAGCTAATAACAAACCAAGACTGACGAGTAGTTTCCATTCACTCATAAAAAAGGGCATGATTAACGCGGAAACCAAGCTTACGGCAAAAGCCCAACGTAAACGGACTACCAGAGACGGTAGACTTGCTTGTTTCCATTTTGCAATGGGCCCCACTCCAATCAGAAAAATAGCAGGCGCCATTAACGGTACGAAAACAGCTTCAAAATAGGGAGGCCCAACTGATATCTTTCCAAGCGCCAATGCATCAACTAGTAATGGATAAAGTGTGCCCAGCATGACGCTACCAGCAGCGACCAACAACAATACATTATTTGCAAGAAGCATGGTCTCGCGCGAAACGAGTTGAAAGCTTCCTCCCAAACCTACTTTTGGAGCACGCCAGGCAAACAACGTTAAGGAAAAACCTATTATCACAACCAAATAAACCAGGATAAATATCCCACGTGCAGGATCTGTAGCAAATGCATGAACGGATGTAAGTACCCCAGAGCGCACTAAGAATGTGCCTAGTAAACTTAATGAAAATGCAATTATTGCAAGCAGCACAGTCCAGCTTTTGAAACTGCCACGTTTTTCCGTAACTGCTAGAGAATGGACAAGAGCAGTGCCAACTAGCCAAGGCATAAAGGAAGCATTCTCAACCGGATCCCAGAACCACCAGCCGCCCCACCCCAATTCATAGTAGGCCCACCAGCTACCAATCATAATGCCGGTGGTCAGGAACACCCACGCAGCCGTCGTCCAGGGACGTGACCACCGTGCCCAGGCAGCATCTAGCTGACCACTGATGAGAGCAGCAATAGCAAAAGCAAATGCTACCGAGAAGCCAACATATCCCATATAAAGCATGGGTGGGTGCATTACCATCCCGGGATCCTGCAGCAAGGGGTTCAAATCGCTACCTTCAATCGCCGAGGGTAAAAGACGATCAAAAGGATTAGAAGTAAATAGTAAAAATAATAAAAATCCCACACTAACCAGACCTAGTACACCTAAAACCCTGGCTACCATATCGTCTGGTAGTTGACGGCTAAATACACTGACCGCAACTGACCACCCTGCCAATAACAATACCCATAGCAGCAATGATCCTTCATGTGATCCCCACGTAGCAGCAAATCGGAAGTGTATCGGCAGCTCTGAATTAGAATGGGAAGCTACATTAAGTACTGAAAAATCATTGTTAACAAAGGAGTAAGCCAAACAGCCAAATGCGATAGCAATAAATACGAATTGACCTTGTACAACTGGGCGAGCCAAAGCAATCCATGAAGGGATACCGCGAGCAGCGCCAATCATAGGCAAGGTTCCTTGAATCAAAGCTAATAACATAGCAAGAATTAGAGCAAAATTACCAAGTTCTGGAATCATGATGATGCTATTCCTTAAAAAATTATCTGAGATTAAGAAACTCTCTGTAAAAGCTTTTTTCTTATTGAGTTAATGACGCTTTCTGAGCTTTGGCTGCTTGTTCTAGTGCACTTGCAGCTTCAGGTGGCATGTAATTTTCATCATGTTTGGCAAGGACTTCATCCGCATAAAAAATACCATCATTCGCTATTTTACCTTGTGCCACTACACCCTTGCCTTCCTTGAACAAATCTGGAAGTATTCCTGTGTAGACTACTTTAATTGCTTCTGCAGTGTCGGTTACCGCAAAACTAACAGTCGTACTATTGCCTTGGCGTTTTAAACTACCCTCTTCAACAAGTCCACCAATTCTAAAACTTTTTCCTACAGGAGCTTCTTTGGCTACAACCTGGCTTGGGCTAAAGAAAAAAACTAGATTACTCTGAAAAACATTCAATACTAAAATGGCAGAAATAGTTAAGGCGGTAACGCTTGCGGCGATAATCGCTATTTTTTTATGACGTGGCTTCATTTTTTTTCTCTCTTATAGTTGATTCGACTCTCTGACCAAGAGATTTTTGCAAAGTTCGCCAGCGATTTGATAGCAACCAAATTTCACCAGCGATACAAATAACCGATACCAAATATGAGCCCCAAACATAGAATCCATATCCACCCATTGAAAAGAATTCTGACCAACTATTCCAATTCATCGTTTAGTTCCCTTTAATTCTGCTACCCATGTAGTATGGCGCTCACGCTCTAATATAATAGCTCTTGTTCGCTTCAGTATCATGGCAATTGAATACATCCATGCGGCAAGTGACATAATCAGCATTCCTGCAAGCATAGCTGTAGCCATCTTGGGTGATTGGGTAATACTAACTGAGGCTCCTTGGTGCAAAGTATTCCACCATTGAACAGAGAAATAAATAATAGGGATATTAACTACCCCTACTAATGCAATAATTGCCCCAGCTTTATCTGCTCGCCTTGGATCATCAATAGCTGCCTGAAGTGACATAAACCCAATATATAAGAATAATAAAATTAATTCAGAAGTGAGTCGAGCATCCCATACCCACCATGCTCCCCACATTGGTTTTCCCCACCAAGCTCCTGTCCATAAGGCAAGAAAGGTAAACATAGCTCCCGTTGGTGCAATAGCTGTTGCTACCATCGATGAAAGACGCGTATTAAAAGCAAGACCAATCCCAGCCCAAAATGCCATTACTACGTACAAGAACATAGACATCCAGGCAACCGGTACATGAATAAAAATAATACGATATGCTTCACCTTGTTGAAAATCAGTCGGTGCTACAAAAAAGCCAATATAAAGACCAGCAATAAGCAATACTGCAGCTGCAATAGAAAAATACCAAATCATTTTCCCTGCCAGAAAATAAAAACTTGCAGGCGACGCATATTTATACCAGTTTATCGACATATTAAATTTTTGTTTATAAGTTTCAGGTTTTAGTAGAGCTTTATTCCATTGAGATCCTGAGAGAAGCTGCTGTTGCCCAGGGTGCAAAAACTAATGATACGAGCAAGAAAGCACCAAGTAATGAGAAATGCGCATCGAATCCTAGACCAGCAACACTAGCTTCGACTGCACCTGCTCCAAAAATAAGCACAGGAATATATAATGGCAGTACTAGCAATGATACTAATACTCCGCCCCCTCTTAGTCCTAAAGTAAGCGCAGCGCCTATGGCACCAATTAAACTCAAGATAGGCGTACCCAATAATAATGATAGCGTTAATACTGCTAGTGCACTAAAAGGTAAATCATATTGAATTCCTAATACTGGAGCCATCAATACCAGGGGAACTCCCGTAATTAACCAGTGTGAAAACATTTTTCCTAGTACTAATAAAGACAAGGATGTTGGTGAAAGCAATATCTGCTCCAGCGTTCCATCTAGATAATCATTAGAGAACATACGTCCAAGCGAAAGCATTGACGCTAGTAATGCCGCAACCCATACAATTCCAGGAGCCATGATTCGAAGTGTATTCATTTCTGGCCCCACCCCTAGTGGAAATAGACTTACTACGATGATAAAGAAAAATAATGTCGTTAAAACATCAGCCTGCCGACGCATGGCCAATAATAAATCACGTCGAATTACCCAGATCAACATATCAAGAAAGGTATAACTGATGCGTTACTGTAGCTCTAATATCGATTTCCTGATGCGTTGTCAGTATCACCATACCACCTTGAGCCAAATATTGCTCTATTATATTTTTAATCAATTCAATTGCAGACACATCCAATGCAGTTAAAGGTTCATCTAATATCCATAGCTTAGTATCCACTAGTAGCAAACGCGCCAATGCAACTCGCCGCTTCTGGCCTTGCGATAACACTTTAGCTAATAATGTTTCACGCTCTTCTAAGCCCATTTTCTGCAAGATTTCGTAGGCTATCTTTTCATCAATTGCTACCCCAGCAAGAGCACTTGTAATACGCAAATTCTCAATGGCAGTCAAATCATCTTTTACACCACTCAGATGACCTAAGTATGTGATAACACTAAAATAATCTTCACCTAGGGACCGAATACTGGATCCATTCCAACTAATCTCTCCCGAACTTGGAACAGTCAAGCCGCATAACATTCTCAATAAGCTCGTCTTACCACTACCATTAGGCCCACGCACCTGCATTAATTCGCCAGGTTCTATAGAAAAATTGATTCCACTGAATAATACGCGATCACCGCGCACACATTCTAGATTGTTGCCTTGCAACATAGTTAGCAATTAATTAAATCTAGACATTATAACGTACTGAAATATCTTTGACACTTTGTGTTATAGAAAAAAGTATCCGGAAAAATGATTGAAACACCATTAATTTTATTTCTATCGATAATATTTATTACGCTATACGTTTAAAAAATCATATTATTCAATAATATGATTTTCTATATCTTATGAGATATGAGTCTTTTAGGCGCTATCGCTCCAGTTTCTGTTATTTCTCCCATCCCGAGAAATAATCCCTTGCTATCGTACAGCCTAACCCGGGTTCCAGTTGGCAAATCAATTTTATTTTTACTATTTATAAATTGCCCTTGTAATAAAAATAAGGATTCTGGGTCATCGAGCGTAATGAAAGGAAAATTCTGAAGGAGGCTATCTATAGGATATAAATATGCATCATGTTCAGGAGATAGAGCGCCCTGGAATTGATCAAGCTTATAAGCTTGATGCAAGCTAAAATTACCAACCTGGTTGCGGCATAAACTTGTAAGATATGCTCCACCAAAACCCAGCGCTTTACCTATATCTTCAGCCAATGTGCGGATATAGGTTCCTGTTCCACAGCGCACCATGATAGACATTTCGTTCTCGATCCATGAGTCTAAATCTAAATCATAGATGACAATCTCACGAGTTTTTCTTTCTACTTCCTCACCTTTCCGCGCATATTTATATAAGGGTTTCCCATTAAATTTCAGTGCGCTGTACATAGGAGGAGTTTGTTTGATCCGCCCTCTAAAAGTTTGGAAAATTTCTTGTATTTGCGACAAACTTAATTTTTCATTATTTGACTTCGTGCGTGCTACTGCAATTATCTCCCCTTCGGCATCACCCGTAGAACTAAGATAACCAAGCTTCAGCGTAGCATGATAGGTTTTATCTGCATTCAGTAACATGGCTGAAAATTTCGTGGCTTCACCAAAACAGATGGGCAATAAACCAGAAGCCATGGGATCAAGTGTGCCAGTATGACCCGCTTTTGTAGCACTGAAAAAACGCTTGACAGTTTGCAGCGATTGATTAGATGTTAAACCAGAAGGTTTGTTAAGTAATAAAACACCACTAATATTACGTTTGATAGGTTAAATTCCCCTAAACTTTGAAAGAAAATTTGAGTGAGATAAATAAGTTATAGCAGCAACTGCAACCTTATCTTATGGAATTTGGTTTAATTAAAAAGTAAATTGAAAGGAGATTATCGTTTCCAAGGAAAGAAATATTTATCAGGTTTTGCCCATTGCTTTATCTATTAATCGTGAAAGATATACTCCACGCTCAATTGACTCATCATATATAAAATGAAGTTGGGGGGTTACTCTCAGTCTCATTCTGCTTGATAATTGACTACGCAAAAATCCACTTGCATGTTTTAAACCCTCGTCAATAGCCGTATTATCTTCTTCATTACTGAGAGTTGTATAAAAAATCTTGGCATGAGCATAATCACGTGTTACTTCTACTTCAGTAATAGTAATCCTTCCTACTCGCGGATCCCTAACTTCAGTTTCAATTAATTCAGCTAATTCACGCTGTATTTGATCAGCAACACGTTGCGTTCGAGAATAATCTTTAGGCATTACATTTATTGTTAGTGTTATAAAACACGTGCTGTTTCAATAATTTCGTATATCTCAAGCTGGTCACCAACCTCAATATCATTAAAGTTCTTAAGTGAAAGCCCACATTCAAATCCAGATTTCACCTCTTTCACATCTTCTTTGAAGCGCTTTAAAGAATCAAGACTACCATTATGAATTACCACACCATCACGCAGGACTCGCACAAGAGAATCACGTCTCACCACACCATCCAAAACATAGCAGCCAGCTACAGTGCCTACCTTTGAAATACGATATATCTCACGAATATCAACCAAGCCAAGAGCATTTTCCTTACGTTCTGGCATCATCATGCCAGAAAGCGCCTTCTTAATCTCATCAACTGCATCGTAAATCACGTTGTAATAGCGAATATCAATACCTGTTGAAGTGATTAACTTGCGTGCACTAGCATCAGCACGCGTATTAAAACCAATCACTACAGCTTTAGACGCAAGAGCTAAATTAATATCAGACTCAATGATTGCACCTACACCACTATGAATAATATTGATTTTCACTTCATCAGTAGTAAGCTTCTGTAAAGCATATGACAACGCTTCACAGGAACCCTGGACATCTGCTTTAATAATAAGATTGAGTACTTTGACGCCTTCTTTCTGACCAAAAACATCCTCCATCTTCGCAATTTGCCGTTTATCAAGCTTCACATCACGGAATTTACCCTGACGAAACAATGCAATTTCGCGTGCTTTACGTTCATCATCCAGAGCTATCACTGTTTCACCTGCTGCTGGCACATCAGATAATCCCTGAATTTCTACTGGTATAGATGTTCCTGCCTCTTCAATTGAATTACCCTTTTCATCCAACATCGCCCTTACTCTTCCAAATACAGCACCAGTCAATAAAACATCACCACGTTTTAAAGTACCAGACTGTACTAATATGGTTGCAACTGGACCACGCCCTTTATCCAAGCGTGATTCAATGATCACTCCTTTCGCAGGTGCATTTCTAACTGCTTTAAGTTCTAAAACTTCTGCTTGTAATAAAATGCTTTCAAGAAGCTCATCAATACCTTGGCCACTTTTAGCTGAAACAGGTGCAAATATAGTATCTCCCCCCCAATCTTCTGATACAACCCCATGATTTGAGAGTTCTTGCTTAATACGCTCAAAATTTGCCTCAGGTTTATCCATTTTATTAACAGCTACCACAATAGGAATATTTGCTGCCTTGGCATGATGAATAGCTTCGATAGTTTGAGGCATTACGCCATCATCAGCTGCTACAACCAGAACAACAAGATCAGTAATTTTGGCACCCCGTGCACGCATTGCAGTGAATGCTTCATGACCTGGTGTATCAAGAAAAGTAATCATCCCATGCGAGGTTTCAACATGATAGGCTCCGATATGCTGTGTAATTCCTCCGGCTTCGCCACCTGCTACACGTGTTCTACGAATATAATCCAAAAGTGATGTTTTTCCGTGATCAACATGCCCCATAACAGTCACTACCGGCGCACGAGGCTCCATCTCTAGCTCGGACACGGGTGCCTTAATTTCTTCAAGGAAAGATTCAGGACTATCAGGTGCCGCATATTTTGCAATATGACCCATTTCTTCAACTACGATCATAGCTGTATCTTGATCCAGCATCTGATTGATTGTCACCATAGTACCCATTTTCATCAGTACTTTAATAACTTCAGCCGCTTTTACTGACATTTTTTGTGCGAGCGCAGCAACTGAGATAGTCTCAGGTACCAGGACTTCATGCACTACTGGTTCGGTAGGTGCAGAAAAACCATGCTGTATTGGTGTCTCAGTTAAATTTGATTTACCATGCTGCTTATCCTTGCGAACGCGCCAACCTTGATTTCCAGACAAATCACCGCGTATTTTAG
The DNA here is from genome assembly GCF_900107265.1 of Nitrosomonas sp. Nm33. Lineage (GTDB taxonomy): Bacteria > Pseudomonadota > Gammaproteobacteria > Burkholderiales > Nitrosomonadaceae > Nitrosomonas. The sequence goes on from NZ_FNPJ01000035.1 coordinate 18,358, forward strand.
CTTCACGTCTTTTGCTGGCCTCGTCCTTCCATAAATCTTCCTGTTTAACTGGTTTTTTCTTCTTTTCAGTTTTATCTTCAAGTTTAACAGCGGGTTTGTGCAGCGTCGTGCCCTCAGCTGATTCCTGCGTTGACTGAGATACTGGTATTTGAGCTGGTATCTCTTCTGGGATAGATGCAGGAGTTGGTTCTTCCTTTTTTTGAACTAATTCTTCTTTTTTTGGAATTAATTCTTCTTTTTTTGGTTCTTTTTTAACTTCAGAGATTATACTTTTTCTTTTTTCCTGCTTCTCTCTAAGCTCGGCTGCTTGACGGGCAATTAACTCAGCTTGTTTTAATGCTTCCTGCTCACGTAAAGCTTGCTGTGCCGCATCAATTACTGGTTTTCGGGTCTGTGCTGATGGAATGACAGGGGCTGAAGTAGCTGCTGCTTCAAGCACTACCTCTCTTTCAATATTTTGCTCAGAGGGTTTAGTGAATACACGTTTTTTTCGGACTTTAACCTCAATGGTCCGAGCTTTACCAGTTCCATCCGATTGTCGTATTTCAGTAGTTTGCCTACGAGTCAACGTGATCTTCTTCTTGGAGTCAATCGATCCATGTGCCTTACGAAGATAATCAAGCAATTGTGTTTTATCTTTTTCTGTCAAAATATCCCCTATCGACTGCTTCTTGACGCCTGCAGCCAGAAGCTGGTCGAGTAACGCTTCTGGTAACATATCCAGCTCATTGGCAAATTTTTCTACAGTCATTTGAGTCATCAGCAACTTTTTTCACCCTAAATTCATTTCAAAAAAACAGAAACCTACTTTATTTTGGTTCTTAATTTTATGTTATTGGTGTTGATAGTTAAATTTTCAAGCTCAAAGCAAGACAATCGACGTAACTATATTTTAATTAAACCATGGTTCTCGCGCTTTTATAATAAGCTTGTTAGCACGCTCAATATCAATACCCGTCATTTCGACTAAATCATCTGCGGCTAGATCAGCGAGATCCTCTTGTGTATTAATACCTTTGGCAGCTAACTCACGAACTAGTTGCATATCCATACCTTCCAGTGAAAGCAGCCCTTCTGATATGTGTTCAACTTTTTCTTCGGTAACAATCGCATCATTTAAAAGAGCATTACGCGCCCGATTACGTAATTCATTAATTGTTTCTTCATCAAGTACTTCTATTTCAAGCATTTCATTAAGTGGTATATAAGCAATTTCTTCTAGTGTAGAAAAACCTTCCTCCACCAGAATATTCGCTATTTCTTCATCCACATCAAGTTTTTCCACGAAGAGCTTACATATCCTAGAGGTTTCTTCTTCATTCTTTTTCTGTGATTCCTCTACTGTCATGATATTGAGACTCCAGCCAGTTAATTCTGATGCAAGGCGTACATTTTGCCCACCACGGCCGATTGCTTGCGCGAGATTTTCTTCATCGACAATGATATCCATACTATGCTTATCCTCATCGACCATAATGCTGCTGATCTCAGCAGGCGCAAGAGCATTAACTACAAAAGTAGCAGGATCTTCCGACCACAATATGATATCAATTCGCTCCCCCGCCAACTCGCCTATAACCGCCTGCACTCTAGAACCTCGCATACCCACGCAAGTTCCGATTGGATCAATGCGTGGATCAGTTGATTTAACGGCTATTTTAGCGCGCGAGCCAGGATCTCTTGCCGCTGCTTTAATTTCTAGCAACCCTTCTTCAATTTCAGGCACTTCTAATTGAAATAATTTAATCAAGAATTCAGGAGAAGTGCGTGATAATATTAATTGAGGCCCTTTTGTTAAACGATCAACTCTAAGCAGATACGCGCGAACGCGGTCTCCAACCCTTAGATTTTCTTTTGGGACCATTTGATCACGAGGTAGAACTGCCTCAATCCTACCTGACTCCACAATAGCATTACCGCGTTCCATACGTTTTATAGTACCTGCAACCAAATATTCTTTACGTTCAAGAAAATCATTCAGACTCTGTTCTCGTTCTGCATCACGAATTCTCTGAAAAATTACTTGCTTAGCTGCTTGAGCACCAATACGATCAAATTCTATTGCCTTTAAAGACTCTTCGATATGGTCACCCAATTTAACATCAGCATCATACTGTAATGCCTCACTCAAAGAGATTTGCCGAGCAGGGTTCTCCACAGCGCCATCAGCAACCACTTGTCTGCTACGAAAACATCGATAGTTTCCAGTCTCCCGCTCAATTACAACTTGCACATCAATATCTTCATGAAAATGTTTCTTTGTAGCGGACGCAAGCGCCATTTCTAAGGCAGTAAAAACGATTGCTTTATCAACATTTTTTTCATGCGCCAAGGCATCTACTAATAGCAAAATCTCGCGGCTCATATTCCTCCAGCTAATTTTTTATGCATCTATAGTTATAGTTCCGGAACTAACCGAGCTTTTTCTAAATTGTCTAATTCAATATGGAGCAATCTCCCCTCAACTTCTAGCCTTAATACGCCATCATTAACTTCTCGTATGATTCCAATAAAATTTTTTTGACCTTGCAATGCTATACGTAATTTAATTTTTATTAATTTCCCTGCAAAGCGGATAAAATCACTTTCTTTTTTCAAAGGCCTATCTAGACCCGGAGAAGATATCTCGAGTCGGCTGTAATCTATCCCTTCTACCGCTAATAATCTACTGAGATGGTTACTAATAGCAACACAATCGTCAATAGAAATACCACTATCTTTTTTATCTACAAATACTCTTAATAATTTGCCAGGTGCCGATTGCTCCACATCGACTAATTCATAATCCATTCCCGCCAAAATCGGATCCAGTAATTCATATAACGTCATAGCTTAGCCACAAATAAAAAATGGGCTGAATAAGCCCACCAACAACGTGTTTATTATAACAATAATCAATTGCTAACAAAACAGAATTTTATTTTATGATAATAATTCCAATAAGTTACTGCTAATCTGACATACCTTATCCTTTTGTCATTGATACCCAACATTTAATGTTGATAGCAATCTGTCACTCAAAGCAGATCAAAGTATGATTGAACACCGATTTGCGCATAGCAATCTCGCAAGATATATAATGTATCCCGTATCTTCTAGGCCAGATGATGAAAATGTCAGCTAGCTGAGAAAGCACGCAACCTAGCAAGAGTTGATAATCCGGGTGACCTGCGCAACTGCAACCCTGATACTAAAGCAACAAATATTGATATTTCAGCATTTTACTATGAATAAACCCGGATCATTAAGGCTCTAAATTGATTATTATGCAAAATAATCAGCATTGATAAGGATAGGACTAAGCCCCGATCTTTTACCAGCACACGGCACGGTTGTCTTCATAAAGCTGATGAATGTATATCTTGTTTTTTATGATGCATCTTTCGAACGGCTATGAATATCTTAGCGGCACATCCGTATAGCTCGCTCGGCAGAAAAGCGTATCAGGGGAAGTAAGATTTAACGACTTAAAAAGCTCAGCAAGAAAGAATTTCATATAAACATAGAGATACGTACAAGTTTCGCAATTGCTTGCCACAACATTTTACAGTCTATGTTAATCCATACAGAAGATTAGAAAAAACTATCGACCGATTAGCAGATTAATGTAGCTAGAAGTCGTATCATACTACCGACTTCTAGCCAATATAACACATTCACTTAAACCTCTCTTGACCTTTATGCTAATCAACAAACATGCCAAGAGGTGATTAGGAAAATAGAATATTCTCCTAAACGAGACTAATTAGTATTTACCACCCGCTCCCGTAAAGAATACGATTGCTCCCATTATTAGGATACCAATAGTAGCAGCCGCAACCACTTTGAACAAACCAGCTTCATCTGATCTTCTATTTTCTTCCATGTCCTCTTCTCCTTTTGAAAGTTTACTCTTTGTTCTTAAGAACCCATAAAAAACCCATAAACTTGGTAGGGTTGCGGAGATTCTACGCATATTTCCTTAGAATGGCAATATTGAAATATATTACGTCGGAATAGAATGGATATATATGATTCTTCCGCTTTGTGTGAGATTTTTTGTGGAGCATATTGAATTTTGTGGAACCCAAAATTTCATAAAATATAGACATGAAATTAGAGAGCAGACAAGGCGAGTAAACAGCAAAGACCACTAAGTGAACTTGAGCTAGAATTATCCAGGATCAAACGCGGATTGAAAGAAGTTACTATGCAGCTCCCATTAATATGGGCATTGATAAAACTTCCCTATATGGAATCTACAAAAATACTCAAAAAGAAGAATAATGGCTAACTACCTGATTTTATTGGTGGCCAAGGGCGGAATCGAACCACCGACACAAGGATTTTCAGTCCTCAAAAATACCTATTCTTAGCCGTTGATTACTGTTTAAAAAAACTAGTAATTTCAATACATATCAACACATTAACCAAAATCATGTTATCATCCGTGTTGATTAGAATATATCAAAATTGACCAAATTTTCCTACAAATTTCCTACAATATTCCTACAAGTTTCCTACACGATATGAAGCGTGAAAACTTTACCGGACGCACCGTTTCAGATTTTCAATGCACGCCAGGGAAGTCACAAAGCCTACATTGGGACGCAGGATCGCCGGGGTTAGGCCTACGTGTAACAAGCAACGGAAAAAAAACGTACATCTTTGAAACCAAGCTACACGGGAAGACCTTACGTCTCACTATTGGCGATGTTTTATCCTGGCCGCTTGCTGATGCGCGGAAAGAAGCATCGAGGCTTAAAGTATTGACTGACCAAGGGATAGACCCGCGTCAACTTGAAAAAGAAAAAAAATCTGCTGATGAAGCGCGAAGACAAAGAGAACGACTTGAGAGAATTACCTTAGGTGAAGTATGGGCAGAATATATTGAAGACCGCAAGCATTTATGGTCTGATCTTCATTATCGTGATCATGTGAAGATAATACATGCTGGTGGGGAAGCACGCAGCCGAAGCAATGAACTAACTGTTCCTGGTGCGCTTGCGTTTCTATCCCCTGCCCGTCTAGCTGATCTGACAAACGAAAGAATAGAGGACTGGGCGCGAGCGGAAGCCACAAAAAGACCCACACGCGCCCGCCTTGCCCTGCGATTGCTGAAAGCTTTTCTTTTTTGGTGTGGCAGGCATTCAACCTATAAAGAGGTCGTTACAGACAATGCAGCGCAAAGCAAAACCGCCAGGGAAAGTTTAGGCAAAGCAAAGGCAAAAAATGATGTGCTTCAGCGTGAACAATTGCCCGCATGGTTTCAGACAGTCAGGCAAATCCAGAACCCTGTCATAAGCGCATATCTGCAAGCCCTTCTATTAACTGGTGCGCGTCGTGAAGAGCTAGCTCAGCTATGTTGGGAAGACTGCGATTTTCAATGGAAAAATTTGACTATTCGAGACAAGGTAGACGGTCAGCGAGTCATACCATTGACGCCCTATGTTTCTCATCTATTGAGTAGTTTACCGCGTCGTAATCAATGGATATTTAGCAGCCCTACCGCAGCCAGTGGGCGATTGACTGAACCGGCAATAGCACACAGAAAAGCATGTGCTATTGCTTGCGTGGATGTCTCCCTTCATGGGTTGCGGCGATCGTTCGCCACTTTAAGCGAGTGGGTAGAAATGCCCGCAGGTATTGCAGCCCAAATTCAAGGGCACAAACCGCAGGGAGTACGCGAACAAAACTACATACGACGCCCGCTTGATCTATTGAGAATGTGGCACATCAAAATTGAAAGCTGGATATTGGAACAAGCGGAAATTGAGTTTGATGGTAAAGCTAATCCAGGTTTACGAGCTATCAAGTAATATTTGTAACCTGTAGCGCTACGGTATACAATTCAGCATGATAAAAACATTTCGCCATAAAGGACTTGAAGCTTTCTTCACCACTGGCGACCTATCTGGCATTCAACCGCATCATGCAGCGCGGTTAAGGCGACAATTGATAAGGCTTGATCTTGCCAAGAATGCAAGTGATATGAATATTCCTGGCTGGAGGCTACATTCTTTAAGCGGTGACCTCGTTGGTCATTACTCTGTAACAGTAAATGGCAATTGGCGAATCACCTTTACCTTTGAAGATGAAGACGCTGTGCTAGTTAATTATCAAGATTACCATTAGGAAAAATTAAATATGAGCAAAATACACAACCCGCCACACCCAGGCGAAACCTTGCGAGAGGATGTATTGCCCGCTTTGGGGTTATCTGTAACTGAAGCAGCTGAACAACTCAACGTGAGTCGGGCTACTTTATCGCGTGTGCTAAATGGTCGCGCTGCTATCTCTCCTGAAATGGCCTTGAGGCTGGAATGTTGGTTAGGGGTAGAAAATGGCGGAAGTGCTGATTTATGGATAGCACAACAAGCAGCTTATGACTTATGGAATGCGCGCAAAGCCGGTCTACCAAAAGTGAAGCGTGTAGATATAAAGCGCACCGCAGACCTGAGATTGTCGGTACATCAATAGAGAAATCAACCATGAGCAGAATGCACAACCCAGCACACCCAGGCGAAGTATTGCGGGAATGGCTACCGGAAGAAATGACGGTAACGCAAGCAGCAAAAGAATTGCAGGTTTCCTGCGTCACACTTTCCAGATTGCTGAACGGTAAAGCTGGTGTAACGGCTAGCAATGGCGCTACGTCTGTCCGCCTGGCTTGGTACTAGCCCCGATGTTTGGTTAGGAATGCAGATACAGTGGGACTTGTGGCAGGCAAAACAACAACCCAGACCCGATATTAGACCGCTGGAGAGATTGCCAGCGTGAACAAGTTAAGCCGCTTCTAGTTAGGCCAGACGAAATGCGGGACACCTTCACCAGTCGGGAGCGCTATCTCTTTGAAAAACACTTTGAGGTTCGTTAATGACAGTCAATTTTACAAAATTTACAAAACTGATAGATGATCGCAAGAAGCTCAAAAAAGGATTTGAAGAATATTCAAAAGAGAGTGAGCCTCAAGAATACGATATAGAAGAAAAGTTCATCGAGTGGTTTAATGAGCACAAAGACAAGGTTTTACCTGAAGCTATACAAGTTCTAAATAAGTTCGCAACAAAACCACCGGTACCCCCTGAACTTTACAAACTTTACGATGCTTACAGGATTTACGGTTATCTCCTTTCCAAATGGTTTCATGAAGGATCGCGAGCCAATTGTCATAATGAAAAAGCAGAAAAAGTTTTGTTAGATGCTTTAGAGTCAGCAGCAAATGACCCGGCTATGACCCCGGATGTTAATAAACTTATTGATACTTTCATTTACTTGCTAAAACATAAGCGAGCAATGTTCAAATATGATTATTCAAATTATTTTGAGCCGTTGATTGAACATGAGAGAAAAAATGCTAGAACAGAAACGGCTAGAAATGCAGCGCTAAGAGGTATAGAACTTGATCCTAAGCAAGAAATTTTAAACTTAATAGAGATAGAAGCTATAAGGGTTAAAGACAGATTCAGCAAACGTGGTTACAAAGCAGAATTTCTAAGAGATATGCGAGAAAAGTATCCTTTAATCGTAGACGACCAGAGCATTACAAAACGCCTAAAAAATCTGGATAAAAACGGAAATATTTTCCTGTGGAAATCAAAAAACAAGAAAAATTAATATATCAGCTAGCTCATATATATTTCGCCTAGTTCATATATTACTTATCATATAAAACAAAGATTTAATGAATACTTCTCAACAAAAAGAGGTATTCATCAATGCAAAAGTCACAAAATCAATCTCACCAAAATAAAAGAAAAACATTCCCGCCATTAGAAACAATCACCCGCCCTAATCTAACGACTGATGAAGCGGCTTTCTACTGCAACAGAAAGCCCCAAACGTTGCGTATATGGGCGATGAAAGAAAACGGTTTAATTCGACCGATTCGTCAGAATGGGCGTCTGGCCTGGCCCACGAAAGAAGTTAAGCGCGTAAACGGTATTGATGAATAGAAAAGGAGCGCCAGACCATGAACGCTCCTTTAACAATTACTTCGCAGTTATGCAACTGCTGGTATTCTATCAAAAATCGAGCCCTACCTGAAGGGCGTGATCCGTCGGCAGAACGGCGGATTACTCGCTTTTTGCCCCGGGCATAATGACAGAAAATCCCGCAGTCTTGCGGCAAATATTGGCCGTGAAGGTCAAATACTCTTGAAATGCTTTGCGGGCTGTAACGTTCACGAAATAACAAGCGCTATGGGTTTATCAGTCAGTGATCTTTTCCCCGATACCAGCAAAGATAAGTATGATCCACAATCACGTGCATTCTTCCAAGAGTGGCAAATACTCGAAGCGCTAGCGTTTGATGCCGCAATCGTATTGATTGCAGCTCACCGCCTCAATGAGGGTGATAAACTGCCTGAAGCTGATTTGAAATATCTGGCCGAAGCCGTGATTCGTATTAGTGAAGCTATTTCTTATGTCAGGAGGTCTCATGCTAGATAAGCCAAGCCTTGAGGAAGAAGTATCACACTTCTATGATGAGAACGCACTCGCATTACCTCCTATCGAAAAATTGATAGACGAAATCAAGAATAAATCAACTTCGGGCGAAAAGGGCGAATCAGGCGAAAATCCTCACCAATCCTTGAAATACGATACGCGAAAGATTGGGCGAATCGAGCGAAATTCGCCCCTTGAGATATACAAACCGCCCCCTTACCCTATTGATGCTTTGGGCACATTAGCTGAAGTTTGCCTCTACATGCGCGATGAGATGCAGTTGCCAGCCGAAACAGCTGGGCAGGCGCTACTATCGGTTGCCTCGCTTTTAACGCAACGCTTTTATGACGTAGAAACCTTGGCAGGGAACAAACCCTTATCGCTTTATTTGCTCACTCTAACAGATTCAGGAGATGGCAAATCTACCGCTGATAATGTAGCACTCAGAAAAATTTCTGATGCTGACCAGCAGAGCCACGAATACTATCAGAATGAAATGTCTATATGGTGCGGCTTATCGAAAAAAGAGAAAGAAAGCGAGCCACAGCCAATTGCTCCGTATAGGGTAATGAAAAGCGGAACTATACAGGGCATTGTTCGTAGCTTTAAGGATAGGCTGTCCAGTCAAGGATCATTCACAGCTGAAGCAGCAAGCATGCTGTCAGGCTGGGGCATGAGTACTGAGCAAAAACGAAATACCTTGGCAGGCCTTAACGATCTTTGGGATGGCTCACCCATTTCAATAGTTCGCCAGGGCGAAGGGCGAACGCAACTTTACGACAAGCGGTTTTGCTGTCACTGGTTGATTCAACCGAGTGTGGCGCGTGAATCGCTTAACGATGAGTTGTTTTCGACAATAGGAACTTGGCCTCGTTTTTTGATTGCTTGGCCGGAACCGCTGAAGCCACGTAAAGATTATAAAAAATTCGCCCCTGAAAACAATTTGGCCGTTCAGTCATTTTGGAAAACATGCAACACCCTATTGGTTTATCAAAGCGACAAAAGGCAAATCATAGAGTTGTCAGATAAGGCGCAAACTCTCTTGATCAATTTTTGGAAAGCTATGGAGCAGTCAAGAGATCCAAAAGATAAATATCACGGTCTAAAGCCTTTTTGTGTCCGCGGAGCTGAACAGGTTTGCAGGATTGCTGGCGTGTTAGCTGCATTTAGAAATTACTCAAAAGGAAAACCTGATCTTGCTTTTGAAGTGCTGGATGCAGACATAAAAAACGTAATCAAACTATTTAAATTCAGTCTCGATACTTGGCTTGGAATATTTGGCAAGCGTGAAGACATAGAACATCAAGCCTGGGCGAATGAACTTTATACCTGGATGCTAAAGCAGGCTGACAGACAAGCCAACGAAACTTCAATGCTCAAACTAGTAACACCTAAACATCTGAGGTCAAAACATAAGCGCGATGTTGCCCTTTCAATTCTTCAAGAACAAAGACGCATCGAGCGCGTTATTGAAGCACTCCCGAATGGAAGCATGCAGGTATCTCGCAACGTATGGAGGGCGATTTAGTGCCAGGAGTGGATGACATGTTAGCAGGCATATTAAGCTATTCTCCCACTGAAACGGGCGAAAATAGCCCCATTCGCCCAGCGATACTCCTGGGAGAGAATGGCTTAAATATTGCGTTTCCGCCCAATTCTCCCGATTCACCTGCCATACCCTGCAAATCAAATTCATCCAGTTCGCCCCAAGAAAGTGACATTGAAAAAATCCGACATTGGTTAATCAAAATTGGCGAACCAGAAGAAGATCATCACCTAGTTTTGAATAAATGCCGGAATGATTCCCTTGTACTTGAATATTGCTTGAAACATACTAGAAGTGAGTTTGAATCTGGTTACGCTGTAACGAATGAGCAAAGGGCAGATGATCGGGTGAAGTGTTCTGACTGCTTTCTCCTGGATAGACAGGGTTATTGTAAGAAGTGGCGGATCGTCAGTCCACATAACCAAAAATATAGGCCAACGCAAGACCTACTGCGGCGATGTGGTTCTTTTAAATTGAAAAAGCAGTAAAGATCGTCCCTCCCTAACGCCCAAATCGCGCAACCAGAATTTTTAATTTAACCACTAGCTGCGGTAGTCGCTATTGTTAATAGCGCAGATAATGGTATTCTTGAGTCAAGCCTTGAGCGAACCGCCGGAGGGCGGGGTAATGTGGTTCCATTTAATTGGGACTGTTCATCATGTGTTAGGGCATTGTTGAACGAGAAGCTATGACCTGTTGCTCAGTGTCGCAAGGTATTCAGTAACGGAGAGCACTCCGGGGCGCATCTCTCCCGGCTCAAGGCGCATCGCCCTATCAAGCGTGTTCGCGATTATGATATTCTTAATCAAGCCTTGGGATGCCCGTCGGATGACGGGACAGGACGCGATGATCTGTTACCCAGTGCCGCAAGGTATTCCGCGACAGAGAGCGAGTTGGAGGATTGACCGCTCCACCCAAGGCGCTGCTTTTCAGGCTTTTATTAAAGTACCTTAATTAACGTGAGTTCGACATAAGAATCACAACCCTACAAGTGGAAGAGCTTGAGTGAATCTGATATTAAGTGAAGGTTTCTTCTCGCGGAACGTGTAAGC
>NZ_FNPJ01000053.1 GCF_900107265.1 Nitrosomonas sp. Nm33
GGATGATGCGGACGACAGGGGCGGCATTTCAGTGCCGAGTTAGTCGGAATTATCCACAACGGACACCTTGAGCCACACCCCCATCAATAAGTTATGCTACGCTTCTTAATAATGGGTGTCATCCACAAATTCAATGGTAGACACCTTTTCGGCCTTGTTGCCGTGAACGAGGAAAAGCTGATCAAGGGAAGCGATTTTCTCATGCATTTATCCCAGAGCGGAGTGGTGCACCTAGAAGCTGCCTCGGTTCTGACGAGAAGAACCTGACCATCATCTCTTTGTCTAAAATTTACTATTTTAATTCTCGAAAGCTTCCAACGATCCTCACCACCAGTTTTGAGGAAGGTCCAAATGGCCCGCTGATCCCGGAATTGAAAGCGCTATTTCCCGAAGCGCCGTATATCCCCCGGCCAGATCAGATCAACGCGTAGGATAGCGAAGATTTCACCAAAATGGTGAAGGCGACGGGCTGCAAGCAACTCCTCATCGTAGGGATCGTCACGGATATGTGCGTCGTGACGGACGCCTTCAGCATTATTTGTTAACTTCGTTCAAATAAGGAGGAAACCATGTCTAAAACCACTGATCGGCCAAAGCTCAGCGAAAAAGGGTTGCTGACCCCCGATAATTGCGTCGTCACGCTGATCGATCTCCAACCCCAAATGCTATTTGGTGTTACTAATTTTGACCGCCAGTCGATCATCAATAATAACCTTGCGCTCGCAAAAGCCGTTAAGGTGTTTGACGTCCCTGTTGTCCTCTCCACGGTTGAAACCAAAAGTTTTAGCGGCAATTTTTGGCCGCAGATCCAGGCTGTTTTCCCTGATCGGGTGCCGATCGAGCGCTCTTCCATGAACTCTTGGGATGACAAAAACTTCGTTGCCGCAATCGAGAAAACGGGTCGGAAAAAGATTGTATTGGCCGGCCTGTGGACCGAAACCTGCGTTGCGCTTCCAACGATACAAGCCATGCACGACGGCTTCGAGGTCTATGTCGTCGAAGACTGCTGCGGTGATGTCAGTCAGCTTGCCCATGAGAATGCGATGAAGCGAGTGATCCAGGCAGGCGCCAAGCCGGTCACTTCGCTGTCTGTGATGCTTGAGTGGCAGCGTGACTGGGCTAGCCGCGGCACCTATGACGCAATCATGGACATCGTCAAAAATCATTGTGGAGCGTATGGGATGGGTGTTGAATACGCCTACACCATGGTGCACGGTGCCCCGGCAACGCGGTTCCCCGAGTACATCATTCCGGCCACCGCGCCTACTCACAAGTAATAGGAATATCCCAATCAACTGATGCAGGAGTTTCACATGACCGCCGACACCATCCTTCATAATGCCAAAATTGCGACGAACGGTGTACCGCCGTTACTGCACGTTTCTCGATGGCGCAGCCTTGCACGCCGCTGATATTCCTGGCTTTTTGATGACACCCCCTCGGCACACCAGGAAAATAGGTGCCGTAGGATTCAGACAATGAGGAGTGAATTTATGGATGACAGTATGAATAACAGCACGAGCCAAGCGCTCACTGAAAGAGTGCTACAAGCTTATTCTCGTATCGAGAATCCGCGGCTCAAGTCGATCGTCTCGAGCCTGATCAAACACCTGCACGCCTGTGCCCAGGAGATGAGGGTGAACGACGAGGAATGGGAGTTTACTTGGGATTTCATGGCAAGGATGGCAGAGAAAACCGGCCCTGAACGAAACGAGTTCCTACTGTTGGCCGACGTCCTCGGCGTGAGCCAACTGATCGAAATGCTCAATCATGAGGAACCGGGGCAACCCGTGGGATTTGCGCTGGTGGGACCCTTCTTTCGCGCCAATGCGCCTTTCCGTGAGCGCGGCGCTTCCATTGCCAGCGAGGATACACCAGGTACGCGCGCCCGGATCTCGGGACGGGTATTCGACTTTCGAGATAAAACTCCTATCGAAGGAGCGATTCTCGATATCTGGCAAGCCGCGACTAATGGGCTGTATGAGAACCAAGATGAGCAGCAGCCGGATTATAACCTGCGCGGCCGTTTCAGAACGGACAAAAACGGAACTTTCGAGCTAATCGCGCTGATGCCGACTGCCTATCCCGTTCCGACGGACGGCCCTGTCGGCGAACTCTTGCGCGTAGCCAAACGACCACCGAATCGGCCGGCACACATCCACTTCATCGTATCAGCTCCTGGCTATGAGACACTTGTCACCCAGATCTTTGTCAAAGGCGATCCGATCATCGAAGACGATGCCGTTTTTACAGCAAGCGCAAACATGGTCGGCAATTTCAGGGAAGAAGGGGACCACTTCTGGCTGAGCTATGATTTTCCGCTCAAGCGGGGTGTGTCAACCATGCCAAGAGCCCCAATTCCCATCTAGGAGAACCAGCATGGAAGATATCGCGCAGCGTATTATCGGCACTTGGCGACTGGTTCACTCCATCCGTGTCAATTCGGCGGGAGAAACAGAATATCCTTACGGGGAAGACGCTGTGGGGTACATCTACTACAGCGACACCGGCATCATGGCGGTGCAGATCAGCCGGAAATCCAGAGGTGCAGCTGAAAACCTGGCACGCCTCAAGCGCGATTACTTGGCCTACTTCGGCCGCTATGAGATTGACACCGAAAAGCGCGTAGTCCGCCATTTCGTTGAAGGCCAGCTTTTTTCGGGGGATCACCCGGAGGTCCTTGAAAGAGCGTACCGATTCGATGGGGACCGCCTGTCGCTCACGCCGACGGATGGGACCCATCGCGAAATTCTGTGGCAGCGGGTCAGCAAACAAAGCAAAGATGAATAGCTTTGCTCGGGAACAAAGATGAGAGGGTTTCGGTTTCAAAGCACGAGTTCACCAGTTGCTTCGATCAGCTCTGCTGCTTTCGCCACATGAATCAATACCTCTCGGGGATAAAGGCTTTTTCCTCCAGTAATAATCGTCCATTACTAAATAATAATCTGCCAGAAACAGTCGTATACCACTAGTTTGGGTGCAGTCAAAGACTTCCTGCAAATCCTGATAGGTGTGTAAAAGCATGACATCTGGTAAATAATGATGTGTTCCCGGTATACGTAAACCTTGTAAAGCTTGTTGATGCAAGCCCACTACACAGTTGCGATTTTGACTGAGTATATAGCTTTATGTAGAATGCATAATCATAATAAAAATCAAACCTCAAACTAAATCTGTTCATGCCAAAACTGGATGAGCCAAATTCTGTAGAAGCGTCTGCAAAATCAAATCTGTCTTACTGGCTTTCTCTAGTGGATGAGCAATTCAGGAAAAGAAATTACCAGCTTGCACGCGATTTTATCTTACAGGGTTTGGTGAATTTCCCGAATCACCCATTTTTGTTGGATAGATTATTTATTGTGGACCAGCGATGGAACTTACCTCTTGCAGGAAGCAGAGTCCATCTTGTAAGTCCCAAAGAAAGTGATCTCTCATTTTTTCAGCAATGTTATGCCAATGCTGAATTTATGGATCAGTTTCTACCGATGGGTCGTAAACCTCAAAGTACTGAATCAATTCTTTTTGCACTGAAAAATAGTGAATTCTCAGTTGCTCAATTCAAGACGAAACATTGGATTATCAAAAAAGAAGAGCGTAAAAGTCTACCTCAAAATGCTTCGAACACTAGCCTGAAATCTATTGGGCTTGCAAGTCTGGTTGATATCCAGATTGCCCATCGCCGTGCTGAATTACTTGTTGGTATTCCAGATAAAGAAGATCGTAAACAAGCTGCCGCAGTGATCGCCACACTGCTCATTTTTGATTTTGCATTCAATCAAATTGGACTGCATAAATTAATCTCAATAGTGATTGCCAACAATCTTCACTCCCAAAGAAGTACCGAATCCATTGGATTTATCCGGGAAGGATTGCGTCGGCAACACCTGCGTGATCCAAAGTCGCGTCTATGGCTGGATTGTTATGAAAATGGAATGATTGAAAACAATTTCCGTGAGAACGGAATGGTAGCACGCTTATCGCAACGCCTGCTTGGGCGAAATATTACATTAAAACATTTTTGAAACACCTTTAACCTGATGAGGATTTTATGGCTCTTTATATTGGCACAAACGGCAACGATACACTGACTGGTTTAGACGATGTTGATGATGAACTAAGAGGTCTACTAGGCGATGACGTATTGGTAGGTGGGGGAGGAAAAGCTTTTGATTGGGCAAGCTACGTTGACGCACCTTCCGCGGTGACGGTATATCTTGCGAGTGGCACTTCCTCTGGCGGCGATGGCAACGATACGCTCATTGGCATTGAAGGCATTATTGGCAGCAACTATAACGACACTCTAATTAGCGGAGACAATGGTGCTGCTCTGAGAGGTGGGTTGGGTAACGATATATTGCAAGGCGGTGTAGGTTTTGATTGGGCTTATTACGATGATGCAACTTCATCTGTAACGGTCAATCTTGCGGCTGGCACTTCCTCTGGCGGCGCTGGCAACGATACGCTGAATGGAATTGAAGGCGTTATTGGTAGTAGTTACAACGACACTCTTTATGGCCCCAATCTGCGAGGTGGGTTGGGCAACGACATATTGCAAGGCGATGGTTATGGTTGGAGTTGGGCTTATTACGATGATGCAACCTCATCTGTAACGGTAAATCTTGTTACTGGCACTTCTTCTGGCGGTGCTGGCAACGATACGCTCAGTGGAATTGAAAACATTACAGGTAGTGCCTACAACGACACGCTGACGGGCGATGGTAATTACAATACCCTGGATGGCGGAAAAGGTAATGATTGGCTGGTAGGTGGCCTCGGTTATGATTCGCTAAACGGTGGTGATGGAAATGACCATCTGGATGGTGGTGAGGACGATGATAATCTGACAGGTGGGCAGGGAGATGATGTATTGCAAGGCGGTACAGGTTTTGACAGGGCTACTTACTGGGATGCAATTTCATCTGTGACGGTAAATCTTGCTACTGGCACTGCTTCTGGTGGTGCTGGCAACGATACGCTCACTGGAATTGAAGGTATCACGGCTAGTGGCTACAACGATACGCTGATAGGTGACAATAGCAACAATGAACTGAATGGTGGTGATGGTGATGATACTGTAAATGGTGGTGATGGTGACGATACTCTGAGAGGTGAGTGGGGTAACGATGTATTGCAAGGCGGGAATGGTTTTGATTGGGCTAATTACGATAGCGCATCTTCAGCCGTGACGGTCGATCTTGCTGCCGGCACTTCTTCTGGTGGTGCCGGCAACGATACGCTTAATGGCATTGAAGGCATTGTTGGCAGTAGCTATAACGATACACTGATAAGTGGTCCTGCTGGTGCAAGCCTGAAAGGGGGGGGGGCAACGATATATTGCAAGGTGGTGTAGGTTTTGACTGGGCTTATTACGATGATGCATTTTCCTCAGTAACGGTAAATCTCGCTGCCGGTACTTCTTCTGGCGGTGCCGGCAACGATGCGCTTAATGGAATCGAAGGCGTTATTGGTAGTAACTACAATGATACTCTGACAGGTGATAATAAAGACAATACCCTGGATGGCGGCTATGGCGATGATGTTCTGAAAGGCGGGTTGGGCAACGATGTATTGATAGGTGGGGAAGAAGGGGGAGGGGGAGGCAAAAGCTTTGACTGGGCTTTTGACTGGGCTTATTACGATGATGCATCTTCCGCTGTGATGGTAAATCTTGCTACTGGTACTTCATCTGGCGGTGCTGGCAACGATACGCTCAAAGGAATCGAAGGCATTCTTGGTAGTAGCTACAACGATACTCTGACAGGTGATGTGGATGCCAATGATCTGATTGGAGGTGCTGGTAACGACACGCTCAATGGGGGTGGCGGTGCAGATACCCTAAGGGGTGGGTTGGGTAACGATACTTATGTTGTTGACAATGCAGATGACATTATTACTGAGTTTCTCAATCAGGGTACAGACCAGATCAATAGCAAAGTGACCTACACATTATCGGCCAATGTTGAGAATCTCACGCTGACAGGTACATCGGCCATTAATGGTACGGGTAATGGTCTGGCTAACGTATTGACGGGCAATTCAGCGGCTAATCAGTTGAATGGAGGCACTGGTAATGACACGCTTAATGGTGGAGGAGGTAATGACAAGCTCAATGGTGGGGGAGGTAACGACGTGCTCAATGGCGGTACTGGCACCAATACTCTGACAGGCGGGTTAGGTAAAGATATCTTTAAATTCACCACCGCTGGTCATATTGATAAGATAACTGATTTCACTGTAGTTGATGACACCATCCAGCTTGAGAATGCTGTATTTACTTCATTAACGACAACCGGAGTATTAGCTGTCGATCAGTTCAGAATTGGTACACAGGCGGTGGATGCGAATGATTTCATTGTCTACAACAATACGACCGGTGCATTGCTCTACGATGCAGATGGTAGTGGTGCTGGTGCTGCGGTGCAAATTGCTACGATTGGTGTTGGGTTGGCTATGACCAATGCGGATATTGTGGTGATTTAGACGAGAGAAGATCGTTATCTAGGGAAATTCTGAATAAATACCTACGCAATGAGTTGCTGTATTAGGTGGTGTTCGTGAGCTCGCGATTGTCTGATATATGGCTACACCCAGACTCGCTATACGCATTTCTTTGTTTTCTACACCCTTCTCTTGCCTTGCACCTCATCCTGCTCGGCTACTTATTCAGGTTTCGCTAGAAATTGGAGACGGAAACATTACTACTTACCCTACACGGTATTATAAAAATCAAACCTCAGAGTAAATTCGATCATGTCAAGACTTGATGAGCCCCTTTCAGCAAGGGTGTCTGCAAAATCAGATCTGCTTTACTGGATTCTCCTGGTGGATAAGCAACTTCGGAAGAAATTATAAATTTATGCGCGATTTTATCTTGCAGGGTTTAGCGTGTTTCTTCAATCATCCTTTTTTATCCAGGAAGGATTATGCTGGCAGCACCTGCTGATCCAAAGGCACGTATGTGACTGGCTTGTTATGAGAATGGGCTGGTTGAAAATAATTTCCTTGAGAATGCGGTAATAATACGCTTATCAGAACGCCTGCTCATGCGAAATATACATCGAAATATTTTAGAAATACCACTAACTTACTGGAGATTTTATGACACTATACATTGGCACTAATGGCAATGATACGCTAACCGGAACTTCGGGTGATGACACGCTGACGGGCAGAGCAGGTAACGATACGTTGATTGGCGGTACGGGCAATAACATAGCAATATTCTCCGGTAATATGTCTGGTTATGAATTTTCGACCGACTCAAATGGTCGAATCCTGGTGAAAGACATCAACTCGGCCGACGGCGATGACGGCACAGATACACTCTCCACCATTCAGATTGCCAGGTTTGCGGATGGGGATGTCAAAACTTCTTCTACTGTTAGTAATTTCGGTGTTAATACCGTAATAGATAGTTCTGGTATAGGCAATTCCCTATCTTCTCCCGCTATTACGGCACTATCAGATGGTGGTTTTATTGTGAGTTGGGTGTGGTCCGGATTTGACGAATTTGACAACATCATAAGTAGTGTATATGCCCAGCGCTATAACGCGGATGGCACAGCGCAGGGAACCGAATTCCAGGTTAATTCTACGGTAGCAAATGATCAATTTGCACCCACCATTACGGCGCTAGCGGATGGCGGTTTTGTGGTGAACTGGGTGTCCTATGGTCAGGATGGTAGCGGCGGGGGTATCTATGCCCAGCGCTATAACGCGGATGGCACAGCACAGGGAACCGAATTCCAGGTTAATTCTACGGTAGCAAATGATCAATTTGCACCCACCATCACGGCGCTCACCGATGGCGGCTTTGTGGTGAGCTGGGTGTCCAACGGTCAGGATGGTAGTGGCGTGGGTATCTATGCTCAGCGCTATAACGTGGATGGCACAACGCAGGGCGGCGAGTTCCAGGTTAATACTTATGTAACCAATGATCAATCTAATCCCGCCATCACGGCGCTAGCGGATGGCGGCTTTGTGGTGAGCTGGGTGTCCAGCGGTCAGGATGGCAGTGGTTTCGGGATATATGCTCAGCGCTATAACGCGGATGGCACAACGCAGGGTGGCGAATTCAAGGTTAATACTTATGTAACCAATGATCAAACTGATCCCGCCATCACGGCGCTCGCAGATGGCGGCTTTGTGGTGAGCTGGGAGTCCAACGGTCAGGATGGCAGTGGTTTCGGGATATATGCTCAGCGCTATATCGCAGATGGCACAGCGCAGGGCGGCGAATTTAAGGTTAATACTGATGTAAGCTTTGATCAAACTGATCCCGCTATCGCGGTGCTGGCAGATGGTGGCTTTGTGGTGAGCTGGGAGAGTAATTCTCGGATATATGCTCAGCGCTATAACGCGGATGGCACAGTGCAGGGCGGCGAATTCAAGGTTAATAATGATGTAGTCTATTATCAACATGATCCCGCCATCACGGCGCTGGCGGATGGTGGCTTTGTGGTGAGCTGGAAGTCCGCACCTGGGGGAGCTCTTTTCGTCACCAGTGATGATTTTATCGAGGCCCAACGCTATGATGCGCATGGCAATCAAGTGGGTAGTCTCAATTTGGAGGGCGGCGCTGCGTCTGATCACCTTATGGTGTCCACAACCATGATGTCACCGGTTAACTTGCTGGGTATGGAAGGTCAGGATGTGCTGAAGGGTGGCAGCGGCAATGACTCACTTGATGGCGGCGCAGGCAATGACACGCTCAATGGCGGTGCTGGAGCCGATGCCATGAGCGGCGGACTCGGCAATGACAGTTATACTGTTGATAATACGGGTGACGTTGTCACTGAAAATCCCGGTGAAGGCACCGACAAAGTCAGCAGCAACGTAACCTACACGCTAGCTGCCAATGTGGAGAATCTCACCCTGAGAGGTACATCAGCCATCAATGGTACCGGCAATGATCTGGCTAACATATTGACAGGAAATTCAGCAGCTAACCAATTGAATGGCGGTGCAGGTAATGACACGCTCGATGGCGGTGCTGGAGCTGATACCATGAGCGGCGGACTCGGCAATGACAGTTATGTTGTTGATAATGCAGCTGATACCATTATTGAAAATTCTGGAGAAGGTATCGACAAAGTCAGCAGCAGCGTAACCTACACACTATCTGCCAATGTGGAGAATCTCACTCTGACAGGTACCTCGGCCATAAACGGCACGGGTAATGGTCTGGCTAACATATTGACGGGCAATTCAGCGGCTAATCAGCTGAATGGTGGCGCAGGCAATGATACGTTCAATGGTGGAGGAGGTAATGACACGCTCAAGGGCGGAGCTGGAAACGACACCCTCAATGGCAATACTGGCACCAATACGCTAACGGGCGGATCAGGTAAAGATACTTTCAAATTCGCCACCGCAGGTCATATTGATACGATCACTGATTTCACTGTAGTTGATGACACCATTAAGCTAGAAAATGCGGTATTTACCTCATTAACGACCACCGGAGTATTGGCTGCCGATCAGTTTACAATTGGTTCCCAAGCATTGGATGCAAATGATTTCATCGTTTACAACAACGCGACCGGTGCGTTGCTATACGATGCTGATGGCAGTGGCGCTGGTATAGCGGTACAAATTGCTAAGATTGGCGTTGGGTTAACCATGACCAATGCTGATATTGTGGTGATTTAAACCAGAGAATCGAGTCAGCTAGAAATTAACGGCCAGAGGGTGCATCCCTGTTTTTTTTATAAACGTAATTTAAATCAAAAACCCACGGCAAAGCCAGGGTTTGATATGGGATGCGCCCTTCTTTAATATAGATTTTAGTTAGAAGTAAGCACTTCAAATCTGAACGTCATCTCAATTTGTAGCTAAGATGTAAGAATAGATACCAAAATCTTCTAATTTGGTTATATATCCAATTGGATGCATTTCGCATGGATGATGTGTATCACATAATGAATTATGCATCTTCAATTTGCGTAATATTCCTGGAGTCTGGCATAACCAGTTCGACCGCATCATCGCTCAAATATAATTGAGACTGGTAATCTCTGATAGAATGATATCAATTCCACTGAATACATCCTCATCGCTTTTCATTTGATGCTGAATGCATCAGCTTTCAGACATTGACATACTTTTATCCCATGATTAAAAATTAATGCGCTTCAATGGTGCATTTTTACTCCGCTGTTTACATCCCGATATTATATTTGCATAATATAGGAAATCATTTACTTAAATTGGGCACGGGCTATTTTAGGTTTAAGTGACAATGATTTCATTGCTTCTTATGATTCAATTGAGCTTCCATAAAAATAGAATCTAAAGATGTTTTCTCAGTAAGTTGAATCAAAGAAAGAGTCCTCCAATCTATGCTTTCATCACGTTTTATTTTTTTGCTGGGTACGGAAAACAAAGTATCTCCCCAGGTTGCTGCTGGGGTTGAATCTCAAATAGATTAAATTGGCATCAATACTCTGTAATCTATGACAAATCCAAATATTTCTGCATCAACCAGCATTTTCAATCTTAGCGGTGATCTCAATATAGATCCGCTACTTAATGAGGCTTATCAGAAATGGGGAGGGGTGCTCGGCACGGGTGCAAATTTATCTTTCAGCTTTCCATGGACCAACAGCCAAATGGCTTATTGGCAATCGAATTATAGTAGTAATAATGAACAATTAGCCGCTTATCATTTTGGTTTTAATAATACACAAATAGTCGCAGCAAGAAATGCGCTTCAAGAATGGGCTAATGTAGCCAATCTAAGCTTTCAGGAAGTTTCTGAAACAGACTCAGATGTGGGTGATTTTCGCTTTGCATTTTCTTCTGCTTTACCTTCCAACGCCTGGGGTTGGGCTGGTTATCCAAATAATTACTGGGCAGCTGCGGCGGATGTCTGGGTGAATCCAACTTACGCAAGTGATATGGACTGGTCTGCCGGTACATATCACTATGAGGCTCTGATGCATGAAATCGGTCATGGCTTAGGGTTAAAACACCCTGGCAATTATGGAGGTAGCCCTGCACCGTACTTGCCTTCTTATTTGGATTTTAGAAATTATACGATCATGTCGTATAACGATACGACAAATAACTGGTATTGGGATAGTGTCAAAAACATACCAGTTTTTGTGGGGCGAGAAACGCCAATGGCTTATGACATCTACGCCATTCAGTATCTTTATGGAGCCAACACCAGTTACCACAGTGGAAATGATACTTACACTTTCTCCCCAAATAATCCATTCTATAAAACCATATGGGATGCAGGAGGAAATGACACAATCGATGTCAGTAACTTTAGTTTAAGTAATATCATTGACCTTAATGGTGGAAGTTATTCCACTATTTCATTCTCTGCACCTGGTTCTTCGTGGTTCAATGGTGCCAATGATCTTGGAATCGCTTTTAACGTTGTTATAGAAAATGCAATTGGTGGTAGTGGCAACGATACGCTGATCGGCAATAGTGCTGATAACGTCTTGGATGCTGGCGTTGGTGACGATACTCTGAAAGGTGGCTTGGGCAATGATGAATTGATAGGTGGAAAAGGTTTTGACAGGGCTTATTACGATGATGCAACTTCATCGGTAACAGTAAATCTTGCTACTGGCGCTTCCTCTGGCGGTGCTGGCAACGATACGCTCAATGGAATTGAAGGTGTTATGGGCAGTGCCTTCAACGATACTCTGACAGGGGATAAGAATGCCAATAACTTGGTTGGAGGCGCTGGTAATGACAGGCTCAATGGTGGTGCTGGTGTCGACACCATGAGTGGCGGGCTCGGCAATGACAGTTATATTGTTGATAATACGACGGATATCATTATTGAAAATACCGCTGAAGGCAGCGACAAAATCAGCAGTAGCGTGACCTACACATTAGCCGCCAATGTTGAGAATCTTACGCTGACAGGTACATCGGCCATAAACGGCACGGGTAATGGTCTGGCTAACGTATTGACGGGCAATTCAGCGGCTAATCAGTTGAATGGAGGCGCTGGTAATGACACGCTTAATGGTGGAGGAGGCAACGATACGCTCAATGGTGGAAGAGGTAACGACAAGCTCAATAGTGGTACTGGCACCAATACTCTGACAGGCGGATCAGGTAAGGATATCTTCAAGTTCACCACCGCAGGTCATATTGATAAGATAACCGATTTCAGTGTAGTTGATGACACCATCCAGCTTGATAAAAATGTATTTACCTCATTAACGTCAACCAGAGTATTAGCTGCCAATCAGTTTAGAATTGGCTCACACGCATCGGATGCGAATGATTACATCATATACAACAATGCGACCGGTGCATTGCTCTACGATGCGGATGGCAGTGGTGTTGGTATAGCGGTACAAATTGCCACGGTTGGTGTTGGGTTGAGCATGACTAATGCAGACATAGTGGTGATTTAGTCATAGGAGCTGATTACCTGGAAATTGGTAATCAAATAAATTTCCAGGTAATTATATAAAACAACTTCTGAAAATCAGTGTCCAGTCACAAATTAAAATCAGAATCTTTTGGCTTGAATCAGATCAAGGATTGTTGATGGCACTGAGTTTATATAAATTGCAAATAAAGTTTAACTATTCTTTGAACTTGATATTGATCTGGTCGTTTATCACATGAATGTCTTCAAAGTTTTCCGACCAGGATTTCAGAATTCTGCTATGTTGACAATAAATTCCTTGATCAGGTAGAAAACCCTGCTAAGACTACTTGATCAAGCGAGCTTCAGCATAGATTCTTCGCACGACAGGATGCTTTAATTTTTTCTTCCAAATTAGCTTGCATGCCAGCGGTACGACCTTCCTCAAAAGCAATGTCTGGTGTTATTCCTTTGCTCAGGCGATAAGCTGTCCACATCGCGCCGACGCGATTGCCTTGTGCACAGTGAAGCAGCACGGGCGTGGCAGCTTGTTCAATTACGCTGGTAAAAGTGGCCAGTTGTTCATCGTTAATACCGTCTCTGGTTACCGGGATGTTGATATAACGCATGCCAGCTGCTTCGACAGCCTGTTTTTCTTCAAGTGTGCCTTCAGCTTCGGTACGTAAATCAATAATCGTTTTGAAGCCTTGCGCGGCAAGTTCCTGCACGCCTCCCTCATTCAATTTACCCCCCGTAGCAATTTGTGTGGTGGCACGATTGTAATTAGTAACTGCTTTAATCTGATTGCCAAATGGGACTTGGTTTGCTGCACTGGTAATGGTTGTGAATGACATAAGCAACAATATAATGATGTAATGTGTCGAATTCATATTGAGTTCGTTTAGTGGTTCTAAAGTAAGTAATGACTTAAGGTAGCACAATTTGAAGGATAAATTAACTGTAATTCCATTTCCAAATCAAACCTGACTTAGTCAGTCGGCTCCCTTAGCCGTATTATTTATACTGTCTGCGGCTCGCCTTTGTGTCATTGTTGATTTGGAAATGAAATAGGAGGTGAAACAATTGGCAACTTCCCAGCGTAATTTGGATACTGCGTGGCATAACCGAACAGCCGATGAAGCAATGGCAATCCTTCAAACCAGCCGTCATGGTCTTACGCAGATGGAAGCGGAGCAGCGGCTCAAGCAGTATGGATCTAACTGGCTGAAGCCACCGCGAAAACGTAGCGCATGGATGCGTTTCTTACTGCAATTTCACAATGTGCTGATTTATGTGCTGTTGGCTTCAGCAGTGATTACCATGTTGTTAAATCACTGGGTCGATATGGCCGTGATTGTGGGAGTGGTGATCATCAATGCCTTGATTGGCTTCATCCAGGAAGGTAAAGCAGAAAAAGCATTAAACGCAATTCGTCGTATGCTCTCACTGGATGCTATTGTTTTGCGTGATGGCAAACATAGGCAAATCCCCGCAGAAGAATTGGTTCCTGGTGATATTGTATTGTTGCAATCGGGCTATAAAGTACCTGCTGATCTGCGTTTATTCAGCGTCAAAAACTTGCGTATAGAAGAAGCTGCCTTAACCGGAGAATCCGAGGCTATAGAAAAAACAGTCGAAGCAGTGCCAGCGCAGGTAACAATTGGCGATCGCTTGTGCATGGCCTATTCGAGTGCTTTGGTTGTCTTTGGTCAAGGCACAGGTATTGTAGTAGCAACAGGTGATGATACCGAAATAGGGCGAATCAGCACCCTGCTGGAGCGCGTTGATACCATAGAAACGCCCTTGCTTAGACAGTTGACGGTATTTGGACACTGGCTGAGTGGTGTGATCATCGTTTTAGCCGTTTGCATGCTGATCTATGGTCTGCTTCGGGGTGATTATCATTTAGGCGAAATGTTTCTGGCAGCTGTCAGTATTGCTGTTGCCGCCATTCCAGAAGGGCTGCCTGCCATTATGACTATTACTCTGGCGTTAGGAGTACAAATGATGGCCAAGCGGCATGCCATTATTCGCCGCTTGCCTGCAGTGGAGACTTTGGGTGCAGTAACAGTCATTTGCACCGACAAGACAGGGACGCTCACGCGTAACGAGATGACGGTGTTGCGCGTTATCACAGCTGATTATCAGTTGGAAGTGAGCGGAGTAGGTTATGCACCTGTTGGGGGATTTAGAATGCAAGACAGTGAGTTTTTCATGAATGAGCTTGCAGAGATATTTGAACTCTTTCGAGCAGGGCTGCTGTGTAATGATGCGCAATTACGTCAACACGAGAACAACTGGGCAATTGAAGGAGATCCAACTGAGGGTGCATTGATCACGCTCGCCTTAAAAGCGGGGCTGGATCCATTATTCGAACATGAATCGCTGCCGCGTACCGATGCTATTCCTTTTGAATCCGAGCACCGCTTTATGGCCACCTTGCATCATGATCATGCGGGGCATGGCTATATTTATCTCAAAGGGGCGCCTGAAGAAGTTTTAGCTGTTTGCACAAAGGAGCGGAGCACAGATGGAGATCGTCCGCTAGATAGTAGCTACTGGCACACGAAAATGCAGGAAGCGGCTGCACTAGGGCTACGGCTACTTGCCATTGCGGGCAAGGCTACTGAAAAGGGTCAGATGACGCTGAATTTTGATCATGTTCGTGCTGATTTTACCTTGCTTGGGGTAGTTGGCATTATCGATCCGCCGAGGGAGGAGGCGATTGAAGCTGTGCAACAATGTCGATCAGCGGGAATACGCGTGAAAATGATTACCGGTGATCATAGCGCCACCGCACGGGCAATTGGGATGCAGCTTGGGATTGGGGATGGTCAGATGGCGCTGAGTGGGGTTGAGCTGGATCAGATGAGTGACGCGCAACTGCACGAGGCAGTTAGCAAAACGGATGTTTTTGCGCGCGCCAGTCCAGAGCATAAGCTCAGATTGGTGAAGGCATTGCAGGCTAACGGTGAGATCGTTGCCATGACCGGTGATGGGGTAAATGATGCACCTGCCTTGAAACGAGCGGATATCGGTATAGCGATGGGTAAGAAAGGCACTGAAGTAGCCAAGGAAGCATCTGAAATGGTGATTGCTGATGATAATTTCGCCTCGATCACGCATGCAGTGAAGGAAGGCCGTACGGTTTACGATAACATCAGAAAAACGATTATCTATATTATGCCGACCAGCGGCGGTCAGGCTGGCATGCTGATTATTGCCATTCTACTTGGAATAACACTGCCCATTTCTCCTGTACAGATTTTATGGGTCAATATGGTTACTGCAATCACGCTCTCATTGTCACTCGCTTTTGAGAAAGCTGAGCCAGGGATCATGCAGCGTCC
This sequence comes from Nitrosomonas sp. Nm33, assembly GCF_900107265.1. Taxonomy (GTDB): domain Bacteria; phylum Pseudomonadota; class Gammaproteobacteria; order Burkholderiales; family Nitrosomonadaceae; genus Nitrosomonas. Next base: position 15,697 of record NZ_FNPJ01000053.1, read on the forward strand.
CCCTCGTGACCCCAGCGCACCCATCCTGTCACGGTTCATGATGTGGCGTATTGTGTTTGTGTCCCTGTTTCTTACTGGCGGTGGGATTGGGTTGTTTTTATGGGAACAAGCGCAAGGTGGCAGTATTGAAGTATGTCGAACTATCGCAGTCAATGCCTTGGTGATGGGAGAGATCTGGTATTTATTCAATTGCCGTTACCTGCTGTCTCCAGTATTACCCTATCAAGGATTGCTGGGAAATCCCTATGTGCTGCTTGCTATTGGTATTCTGGTAGTGATTCAGCTTTTGTTTACTTACAACCCATTGATGCAACAATTGTTCGGTACGACTGCGATGGATACCGCTGCCTGGATTAAAGTGGTGTCATTTGGTGTGCTGCTTTTTCTGGTAATCGAGGTTGAGAAGTATTTGGTTAGTCGTTATAGAACTGCTCGGGTGTAATGTTTTTATCAGCAGCTTTTATCTTGGCGATGCGATGAAAGTCCATTCATTGTTTGACAATAGACAACTTTGATATTAGCTATAGACGTCCATTACGACAATCATAACGGCCAAGTTGCAGGAGTTGCCTTTAAAAGCTGGGCTGATGCTGATCCAGACAATATTTATGTCACTAAGATCGAACAGGTTGGTGATTATGTTCCTGGACAGTTTTATAAACGGGAGCTCCCTGGCATTCTCAAACTATTGCACGAATATGATTTGAAACCCGAGTATATCGTGATTGATGGTTATGTTTATTTAGATGGTTGTTCCAAACCGGGGTTGGGTAAGCATTTGTATGATGCATTGCGTGGCAATGTAAAGGTTATTGGCGTGGCAAAAAAACCGTTTGCTGGCATTAGCAAAGCATATGCGATATATAGAGGGTCCAGCAAGCAACCACTCTATATTACAAGTGCTGGTGAAGCACTCTCCACCGCAAAATTGCACATTCTTTCCATGCATGGCATATATAGAATGCCAATTATGCTAAAAAAAGTTGATCAATTAAGCCGTTTAAACGGATCAGTGTATCTGCCACAATAAAATGCTCTCTGATTACTTATTAAACGCAGAGCTTGGGTTTCACTGGTAATCTGGTTGTATGCTCCTTTTTATCTCAACCACTGCAGCCTGATTTCAAGCAATAATTCGCCCAACTGCCTGGTACGTACGGGTTTGTGAATATGATGGTGTTGCTCAAAGTAAATAGAGTCATTTTCTATCTTCAGAAAGCGGATGCCAGCATCCTCTACATCGTGACGCAGTTTCTCCAATGCGGCATCGGTAGTTACGGCAGGTTGAGCCGGAGATTCTATGAGTAAATAAATTACCTGCAACACTGCAGGTAAATCAAGGCGCTTGGTGTGTGAAGCAATCACGGCCAGTGCTTTCCATAGCGCATCATGCCGCTCATGGTGATGCAATGGATGTGCGTCGAGTGTTCCGTGCAGCAATGAAGTAATACGATTTAGCCATGAGGCAGGGGGCGACACTGTTTCGAATGCTTTCATCGGTTCATGGGCGATATGTATGCCAAATTCATCGCCGCGCTGGATTTCCGCCAACACAAGGAGCGCGAGGCCTCTTGCCAAATCATAACGTGGCAATACATCATTCAATCGTGTATCACCTGTGGCATATAGATCGATAAGCAAATCTGCTAGCGGTGGGGTGGTTGACCACAATGTTTGCGCCAGTCGTGTGGTCGGTTGTGGTCCACGCAGGATGTGCCAATGGGCTTCACAAAGCTCGACTAGCGCAACCTGCAGGGCACGGCAGCGCGACTCGGGTAATCGCTTGACCAGCTCCTGGGCTTCTGTTTCGATAAGTGAAAGACTTGTCATGGCAATATTTTTGGATTAAGTATGAACTCAAGCTGAGTGCAACAACGACAGGTATCAGTAAAATTACTGTTTCCTGCCAATCGGCATCAGGATAAGCGACTGTTCCTGCACTGGTAAGCCCAATACATTAGCAATCTCCTCATCATCAAAGTCACCAACTATCACTGTGATCAAATCCAGCGCGCCTGCCTGTAAGAACAGGTTCTGCCCCGCGTGTCCAGCTTTCATATGCACATAACGTTTCCCGCTCTCCCCATACTTTCGAGTAGTACGATTATAATCTGCGGCAAATACCACGATGGCGGCCGCATTGGCCAGCCAGTCCTGACCGAAAGCAGCGCTCGCTAATAAATTGCGCCGATCGCTCCTTTGTATCAATACCAAATGATGCCGATCAGGATGATAACCATACACACCGGGAGTGAGATCCTGCACTGTTCCAACGACCAGGTACAACTGCAGGGGGTACAAGGTACCGGCCGATGGCGCAGTACGATAACCTTGCGGGTGAGTAATACCTTGTGCCGCCCATAATAATTGTCCGATTTCGGTTAACTGCAGTGTAGTAGTCGGATATTCACAGATGGAACGACGATTTGCTAATAACTGTTCAAGAGAAGTAGAACCAGTTAACCTAAATTCCTCAGTTGAAGACTCCTAAATCGCTCAAGGACCCTATTGATTAAGGTTCTTTGAAAGATCCATGGCATTACCAATCAGATGAGATTTTAGTGAAATAATCAAAATCTGCTGAGAGTGTTGCCACACCTTGCTCTCAACTTGTTTGCTGTAACTGAGGAGCAGTTAACATTTTTGGCTGTGAACCGTTGATAGTATTAGATTACAGCTATTTTCATTCTAAATTCCAACTGAGGAATTTAGAGTTAAAGCAGGTTGTGGTAAGGCAATGGTTTCACTTTATTGCGCTCCTTGTTGTGCCATAACGCCTCCGGTTATAAAACAAATTAACAGTAATAGTAAATATGACTGGAGGAGTATTCTATTAATTCCTGTTTCTACTTTGCTTAATCGGTTTGAATTGCCATTTTCTGCTCGGAAAGTACGAATCAACTTGTAACCCAGGACCAGAACTGATACATCGCAGTACCGGCAAAGGTTCCTAGCGCATAACCAAAAACACCTATCAGCACGCCGGGTGTGATCAGATCACGCCACCCTTTGGCGGCGGCCAGGGCAGGTGCAGTGGTTGCACCGAGCACCGTCGCATTTGATGCCGTGATCAGCTCTGGCAGTGAAAATCCAAGCAATTTGCCGAAGCCAAAAGTAATCAACGCGTGCACGGTCAACAAAATAACTACCACCAAAATCAACAGCGGTGCAATTTGGATCATGGCCAATACGTTGGCTCCTGCAGCGATGGCTGCGAAGAATATCAACGACAAGAGTATGCCTAGTTCAAAATCACCATGCAGTCGTGCCATCTGCTTAGGAAACAAGGTGGCAATAATGACAGCCAGCAGCGTGATCATTGCGTAGCGCCAGTCTGGAGTATTTAACCAGGCAGTCAGTGCATCTCCAGTTGCCACAGTCAGCAGCGCAAGCGTTAGTGACATTGCCAAAGTCAATGGAGTAGGGTGCCCCAGCTCCGAATTATGAGTGGCCAAATCGTGATTGCGGGGGAGGTAGCGTCGTACGAGCCAACTCCAGCTTGGCAGTACTGCTAACATGGCCAGGTACAACGCGCTGAACAAATTGTCCGTAGCCGTGGCCGCCGAGAAAAACGAAGCATCCTCACGCAACCTGGTGATTTCTCCCAGGGCTGCATAATTTACTGCACCACCGATGTAAGTGGAGGTAAACAGCCCGGCGATAGCGGGTTCACGCAAAGAAGCATCGATTGCCGCTCCTGTGCCCAGTGAGGACAGATCAAGCAACAGCATAGCTACGATCGTACCGATGATGGTTCCTATGCACGCAAGCAAAAACGCCATAGTCATGCGCGTGGTTTCAAAGAAGAGCCGCCTGAGGTCAGCCTTGAACAAAAAGAGCGGGAGCAGCATAGGAACAAAATATTCGAATACAAAATCATAAGCGGGGGCTGCATGCGGAATGATATTGACATTCGCTGCGATAATGGCAGCAAGTATTGCGATATTGGCGCTGGTTAGTTGTGCACCGATGCGGGTTCTTTCTGCGAGTATGGCGAGAGTAGCAATTGCAAAAAGCGCAGCCATGATTGCAAAATGATTATCAGCAGAAATCAAAGAAATAAGCATACTCTCATCAGGATACTGTTGACTTTATACTTAGAAATACTCATGCATATTGCGTGAGATTAATGCATTCTTAATCTGATTTAATCTGATTAAACGGTTTGTTCTGGAAAAAATTCTGAATATTATCCGCAACCTGATTGAGTAAACGCTGTCTGGATTCTCTGCTGGCCCAGGCAATATGCGGTGTGATAATCAAATTTGGCTTTGGGTATTCCAATAATAAATTACTCTCAAGAGGTGGTTCCTTTTGCAAAACATCAGTGGCTGCGCCGGCAATGCGACCAGAGGACAGGCTCTCTAGCAAATCGGCTTCATTTACTAATCCACCACGCGCAGTATTAATGAGATAGGCCGATGGCTTCATCAGCTCAAATTCTCTTCGACTGATCAGGTCGCGGGTTTCGTCTGAAAGCGGGCAGTGCAAGGTAATAAAATCTGCCTGACTAATCACTTCATCAAATGCTATCCGCCCAGGGCGGGGGGGAGTGCCTTTATGATCGGCGATCAACACTCGCATCCCAAATGCCCTGGCTATTTCTGCCACTGCTTGACCCAACGCACCATAGCCGATTATCCCGAGTGATTTGCCTAATAGCTCTTCTATACCGAAATCAAGAGGGCAAAAATGAGTACTTCTTTGCCAGCCACCATCCTTTACCAGTTGCTGATATTCCACAAAACGACGCGAAAGATTGAGTATTAGCATGAAAACATGCTGCACAACAGAAGGTGTGGCATAGTTCCGCACATTACACACTGGAATATTGTAATCAGCCGCTGCTGCGAGATCGATATTGTTATAACCCGTAGCAGCAATGCAGACCAATTTCAGGTGTTTCGCAGAAGATAATGCCGTCCGGTCAAGCAGCGCTTTATTGATGACAACGACTTCTGCATCCCTGATTCTCTCTATGACCAGTTCAGTGGAAGTATCTTCATAGTAACGCCAAGGTGAGATAGCTCGCTCCAACGTCGTACAGTCCATATCGCCACGTGTAACGGAACCAAAATCAAGAAAAACTGCGCGCATATGATTGCCTTTGATGAGGATAGGAATAATTCATTCTGCGACTGAAATGTATTGGAAGCCTGGCATATTGTCAAATATCTTAAGAAAATAGAAAAATCATAAGAATATGGAATAATTTGCTTTCATCCTCACCAAATTAGTATCATTGAAATGGCTGCTTCCGGCCAGAATCATCCAATCAATTTCTCTCTATAAATCTCTGATAATCTAGCTAAATAATATGAGACAGCCAATACTTTCATGATCTGCAGAACTGCATAACGTTCATTTAGGATGATATACAAATTAGCTAATCAGACGAACGTAACAATTTTGTTGCTGTTAATTCCATAAGCATGGAAGATATACCGAAACTATATAATTACTTGTTAGCCCGAACTTGTTGACAGCGCAGGATGAGGACCATTTAAGAAAGAGAAGGAGCATGACAGATTCTGCAAAAAAGTTTGATTCCTCGCGTGCTGGCGAGTATGAGCAGCAAAGCCGCATTGCCCTCGCCGGCTACGAGGCCTGCCACGAACTTTCCGCCTGTATGCTGGCCGCGACGCTAGGCAGTGGCACCGCTGCCAGAATATTAGTCGTGGGCGCGGGCGGAACGGCGCAGGAGATTATCACAGCAGGAAAGCTAGAACCCGGTTGGCAATTCACAGCGGTTGACCCTTCACAGCCGATGCTTGATCTTGCTATCGCCAAGCTGCGGGAACATGGTCTTACCAATCGCACCCACATGCATCTAGGATACGTTGATGACCTCTCCCTTGAAGAGCGGTTCGATGCGGCGACCCTGATTGGCGTGCTCCATCATTTACCGGGCGACGATGCCAAGCAGGCGATTTTATGCTCCATCGCGGCTAGGCTGAAGCCAGAAGCCCCTTTCGTACTGGCCGGTAATCATTATGCCTATGCCAGCCAGCCGCTTTTGCTTGCAGCGTGGGGTGAGCGGTGGCGGATGAACGGCGCATCTCCAGGGGAGATCAAGAGCAAACTCGATAAGATTCTTCAGGGAGCCGATCCACCCCACTCGGAAGAGGCCGTTGCATTACTGCTCAAAAACGCGGGGTTTGACCGCCCGCTTCGGTTCTTCTCCAGTCTGTTTTGGGGTGCGTGGCTGTCGCACCGAACATCGGCATGAACAGGACCTTGCATCATTAGAAGCAGCAATTGCAAGTTGCCAACAGCGGGCTAACCATGCCGTGCACGTGACCGCCGCCTGCGTGAAAAGGTGTCTGAAAAGGTGTTAGTCATTGCATCTTGCAAAATGAACGAATTAACCGACTAACAGTACTGTAATAAACATTATATTTGAGATAGATTTGCCTTTGGTGTTTCTAGCAAAAGATGATAGTGATTATCCATAAGGCAGTAGGCATAGTATATTATTTCATAGCGTGTTATCAGCTCTGCTAATAAATCAAGAAACTGCTGTTTATCCTCATCTTCATCAAAAATAGCTTCTCCACCGTTCCCCCTTGACATGACATGGTATAAACCATTCGAAAATTCCAGTCTGATCGGACGTGCCATAAAACCATTCCTCCCTATATTCATTTAGGGCTACGTATCATAAATGCATTATATACAATGACTGAACATCCCATTTAAATTTTCAAGCGATTTTTGTAATCTATTTACCGAATTTCGTATTTTCTCCCTTGCTTGGTCATTGACCAGATGACCCTTACCAAATGGCGGCCTAGAGCTCGAATTGCTTGATTGTGTTTTTTGCCCTCG